>JAGQTK010000119.1 GCA_020439065.1 Microthrixaceae bacterium | reverse complement strand
GCTGGGCCGGGAGGGTCTTGTTGTGCGCCATGATCAGCGTGGGTCGCTGCCCCTGCTCGATCAGCCACGCGGTGGTCGCCGACTTGCCGGTGCCGGTGGCGCCGAGCAGCACCACGTCTGTCTCGCCCGCGTTGATGCGCTGCGCAAGCTGACGGATCGCCTCCGGCTGGTCACCCGAGGGCATGTATTCGCTGACGACTTCGAAGGGCCGCACCGATCGCGTGGGTTGCATGCTGCAAGCCTAGGCGCGTGCTCCGACATTGGGCACGGCGGGCGGCGCGAGCGGTGCGCGCGCCTCAGACCTTGACGCTCACGCGCTCCCACAGCTCATCGACCTGACGCTGGGTATCGGCCATCGTGCCGGTCGTGTCGATGATGACGTCGGCGATCGTCCGACGCTGCTCGTCACTGATCTGCGAGGCAACGCGCGCCGCGGCATCCGCCTCAGACAGCCCCCGCTCGGTGACCAGCCGCCGCGTGCGCACCTCGGCCGGTGCTTCCGCCACGACGACGAGCGACCATGGGTCACTCTCGCGCCTGTCCAACAGCAGAGGGATGTCGTAAATCACGACGGTGTCGGGACCGCTCGCGAGCGCGTCGTTGATCCGCTCCATCGCTCGGCGCTGCACCGCGGGATGCACGATGGCGTTCAGCCGTCCGAGCGCCTCCGCATCGCCGAACACGCGCGTACCGAGCGCCGCCCGGTCGAGGGCGCCGTCGGCGTCGATCATCTCGCGGCCGAACTCCTCGGCGATCTCATCGAGCACCGGCGAGCCGGGTGCCTGCACCTCACGGACGATGGCATCCGCATCGACGATGAGGGCGCCATGCTCCTGGAGCATGCGCGAGATGGTCGATTTTCCGGCGGCGATCCCGCCCGTCAGTGCAAGCAATGGCATGGGGAGAGTCTGCCAGAGCGCCGGCCGCAGGGTGGTCTTGCGCCACAAGCAAATCTTAAGCGCGCCCTGAGCAGGACTTGAGGGACGGGTCGTAGGCTCGATTCGTCGGCATCCATTGGGTGACTTTTCGGAGTCGACGCAGCACTTGGGGAGTCCATCCCTGTCCGCACACATCTGGGGAGACGGCGCGGGCGCGGGTGGACCATCCACGCAATGTAGGTGCGCAGTGGGGACTGTACGCCTACCCGGGGCACCCGAAGCCCCTACCCCCCTAAATACCTCGTGCCGACACGACGACTCCTTTTTGGGAAGGAACGCCGCGTCGGCACGAGGTTGGACGGCACACGACCCTCCGGCGAAGCCAGGGATGGTTCGGGCACGTGCCGTGTTACCCGCGTAACATCACGCTCGCCGATCCTCGGCGCAGTGCTTGTGGGCTATTGTTTCTTGGGGCGCGCCGCCGACGGCGTGCGCGACTTCCGGGGGGCAGGTCATGGAGCAGGATCGCGTCGCGGTCGTCATCGAAGATGACGCCGACATCCGCTCGCTCCTGCACGCCGTGCTCGAACAGGCCGGCTTCGAAGTGCACACCGCCTCCGCGGGCCTCGAAGGCGTCGAGCTCGTACGCCAGCACGACCCCATCGTGACCACGCTCGATGTCAGCATGCCCGGCATGGACGGCTTCGAGACCGCCCGACGCATCCGAGCCTTCAGCAGCACCTACCTCGTGATGCTCAGCGCCCGCTCCGAAGAGATCGACACGCTTCAGGGTCTCGACGCCGGCGCCGATGATTACGTGACCAAGCCGTTCCGCCCCCGCGAGCTGCGTGCGCGCATCGACGCGATGCTCCGTCGCCCGCGCCATGGGCTCGGCTTCGGCACCTCCGAACTGCCGCGGCGGGTGGATGCCCCGACCCAGGATGCGGTCGCGCCCGCGGAGTACGACACCGACGACGGCGACACCTGGCTCGCCCACAAGGGGCTGCTGATGCAGCCGCACAATCGCGTGGTCGTCATTGACGGCGAGGAGCTCGGGATCGAGCTGACCCGGAGCGAGTTCGAGATCCTGCGCGAGCTGCTCGAATCCGGTCGCCGTGTCTTGAGCAAGCAGGACCTGGCGCTCATGCTTCGCGGCGAGCAGTACATGGGCAGCGACTTTCTCGGAGAAAGCGAAGCCCGCGCAATCGAGGTGCACATGGCGAACCTGCGGCGCAAGCTTCGCGAGTCGGCGACCCTGCCGCGCTGGATCGAGACCGTACGCGGCGTCGGCTACCGACTGACCGCCCGCTGACCCTCGCGCGACGGTCCCTCCTCAAACTGCGACCACGACCGAGGACTCGAGGTTGAGCGTCGCACGCGCGGCGGCCGCCCGGGCACCGGCAAGCAGGTCGTCCGGGACGTATCCGGTGGTCGCGCTCAGCGCGATCCCGATGCCGATCGCCGGCCGAATCACCGCGTCACCCATGCCCGTGTCGTCAAGCAGGCCATGGAAGATGCGCAATGCTTGCGCCTTCGCATCATCAACGTTCGGCACCGCGCTGACGACCATAAGGCGTCCGAGCCCGTCCTCCCCGATGAGCGCCGACGCGGGCGAGTGGCGCCGCACGCCCGCGACCCACGAGTCGATGACATCCACGACGGTCGATTCCCCGAACGCCGTGGCGATGGTATCGAGGTCCTCCAGGGCGACCGCGGTCACCACGACGGGATCGCGCCGCACCTCGGCGCGCCGCACCCAGTCCTCGAAGATGCGTCGGAACGAATCCTCGAGCAGCACCTGTTCGCTGGAGTAGACGGCGCTGCTGGAGCTCGGGCGACCGCGCAGCCGGGCACGATCCGTGCGCAGCACCGACGTCGTCACGAGTGCCGTGATCGTCAGGGAGACCGTGAAGTAGCTGGAGATCTCGGTATCGAACCAGTCTTGGAACAGCTCGCTCTCGCTGCCGAACAGCGCGAACACGACCGTGCGCGCGGCGTAGAACAGCGCCTGGATCACGAGCACAATGGTCAGCACCCGCGCATTCAGGTTCGCCCGCATCGCGCCGCGGAGCGTTTCGACCGCGCCGGCCACCGCGAACACGCCGATGCCGACGAACATGACCTCGGCGCCGGCCCATCCCCCGCCATCGCGACCGCCGATGATCACCGCGAACACCGCGGCGAGCGATACCGCCACGACGATGCCGATCGACAGCGGGTGCAAACGATCGTTGAACTTGCAGCAGCCAAGCCACATGAGCCCGGCGCCGGCCACGAACATCCCGTTGCCGACCGCGACCGCCCACCACAGCGCGGGGGTTGCGGCCCAGCCGAGATACGCGAGCGTCGTCAGCATGGCCGCGAGATAGGCCAGCGCCCAGATCTTGCCCGCCCCGTCATCGCGGCGCAGCAGCGTCTCAGAGATGAAGATCACACCGGCGACGACCACGACCAGCGCGGTCATGATCGCCTGGGTGAGCGGATCGAGGATCATGCGGTGCCCTTTCGGCGTGGATGTACCGGCAATCGCACGAGCATCGTGGTGCCCTCCCCCACCGCGCTGGTGACGGTGAGGTCGCCGCGGTGCATCCGCACGATGTCGCGGCTGATCGAAAGCCCGAGGCCGCTGCCGTGCGTGGAGGTGTTGCGCACGGATGCCGCGCGGAAGAAGCGTTCGAACAGGCGCGGGAGCTCCTCCTGCGAGATGCCCATGCCCGTGTCGCGCACGACGAGCCACGCGTTGCGCCCGTCGCTCGTGCAACTGATCTCGATCGTTCCGCCGTCCCGGTTGTACTTGACGGCGTTCGAGATCAGGTTGTCGACGACCTGCCGGATCCGCGCCGCGTCGATGTAGGCCAGAGCCGGTTCGACGCCGCTGGTGTCGACCCGGAGGTCGCGCTCCGCCGCCCGTGGCGCGACCGCCTCGACCGATGCCCAGACGATGTCGGCAAGGTTCGCGTCATCGGGGTCGATGCTGAGCCCGGCCATCGCCTCCCCGCTCGTGGATGCGGCCAGGATGTCGGCGACGATCGCCAGCAGCCGGTTCGCGTTGCGTGCCGCGACTTCGAGGCCACGGCGCGAGGAGGGCTGCAGCTGGTCGTCGTCGAGCACCAGTTCGATGTATCCCACAATCGAGGTCAACGGCGTGCGCAGTTCGTGCGAGACGGATGCCACGAGATCCTCGCGCGAGCGGATGGCGCTGAGTTCGGCGGTCACGTCCCGAAACACGAGCACCGCACCGTCGTCACTCCCGTCGGCACCGGCGAGACGCCGGACCGTCACGCTCAGCGCACGGCGCGGCGTGCCCGGCTCGCCGAACCAGAGCACCTCGGCTTCGAGGGATTCGCCGCGGAGCGCGCGCGCGAATGGAAACTCCGCCGAAACGAGCCTCGTGACGCCGTCCTCGCGATACACATTCACCTGGTTGCGTTCGTCGGACTCGGGCCCGGTCAGTTCGGCAAGGTGCGTCGCGCGGGCGCGCTCGCCGGGGTCTTGGTAGGTGCCGAGGCGGTCCCCCGCTTGGAGGCGACCCTGCGCCTCGTTCATCATCGCGATCTCGCCGTCGGCGGTGATCCGGATCACGCCGAAGTCGACGGCATCGAGCACCTGCGTCACCGTCATCTCCTGGCGACGCGCGCGGGCGAGGGCTCCCTCGAGCATGCGGGACTGCTTGCGAAGCAGCCGTCGTTGGGCGCCGGAACGGCGCGCGGTGGCATACGTCGTCAGCGACACCGCCGCGATTACAAGCGGCACCAGCACCGTGTCGACCGCGAACGCCTCGTCGAACGTCTCGATGACCAGCCAGACCTGCAGCCCCACGATTGCGCCGAGCGAGACCACGAGCCCCCGAAACGCGAACTGCGATGACAGCCAGATCGCCGGCAGCATCCACAGCGTGCCGAGACCCGCCGATGGCGCGCTCTCGCGCAGCAGGCCGATCGCGACGATGTCGATCAGGGGCAGCACCATGCTGCCCCAGATGGGGACCGCGCCCCACGGCACAACGAGTGCGACGCCGGAGGCGGTGAAGATCATCACCACACCCGCCAGGAAGAACGTGAAGTTCGTCTGGGTGTTGCTGATGATCAGCAACCCACACACGACCAACACGATGCCACCGAGGGTGAACTGGTTCAGCGCGGTCACGCGCTCCCAGGTGCGGTCGATGTTGGGTGCATCGCGCGTGCGGCGGGCTGAAGCATCCATCCTTCGACGCTAGCGCCTCGCGTGCACATTGCGGTTCGGATCGGAGGTGTGGCGGAGCGTGTTTCGCCGCCGCGCGAAACGTTACGGTGAGTGCATGCCCACCACATCCGAACACACCCCCACACCCATCGCCCTCGTCACCGGCGCGACCAGCGGCATCGGCCACGAGATCGTTCGCGACCTTGCCCGCACCCATGTCGTGTACGCGATCGGGCGCAACGCCGAGCGTCTGGCCGAGCTCGGCGGCTTCGACGACGAATCGTCGATCGTTCCCGTGCAGGCCGACGTCAACGACCCGCAGGCGGTCGCCGCGCTCGTCGCACAGCTTGACCGCCTCGACGTGCTGGTGCATTCCG
The DNA here is from genome assembly GCA_020439065.1 of Microthrixaceae bacterium. Lineage (GTDB taxonomy): Bacteria > Actinomycetota > Actinomycetes > Actinomycetales > Microbacteriaceae > Microbacterium. Next base: position 713 of record JAGQTK010000119.1, on the reverse strand, counting down.
CCGGTGTGGTCGGTCAAGCACACATCAGCGAAACGCCTCGCGATGAGTGGATGCGCCAGCTGACCACCAACGTCGTCGCCCCGGCCGAGCTGACCCGCCTCACACTGCCCATGCTGCGCGTGTCGCAGGGCACCATCGTGTTCATCGGCTCGGGCGCGGGGACCCGCGCGAGCGCGAACCTGGGCGCATACGCCGCCACCAAGCACGCGCTGCGGGCACTGGCCGATGCGCTGCGCCTCGAGGAATCCGCCGCCGGCGTCCGGGTCGCAACCGTGGCCCCCGGACCGGTCGACACGCCGATGCAGGAGGCGATGCAGGAGCAACTGGGCAACGAGTACGTCGGCAGCCGCTACGTCCGCGCCGAGTCCGTTGCCCGCGCGGTGCGCTTTGTGGTGGATGCGCCGGCCGACGCGCAGATCACCGATCTGTCGATCCGCCCCCGCAGCTGAGCCGTTCCAGCTGAGCGGTTCCCGCTGAACCGCAACACGCGAGCCGCTTCAGGCACGCAAAAGGGCCGTCACCCGAGGGTGACGGCCCTTTCAGCCTGTTGCTATCGACTACGCGTTGCCGCCCGAGAGCTTCTCGCGCAGCGCGGCGAGGGCCTCGTCGTCAGCGAGCGTGCCGGCGCCGGCCGAGTCGCTCGAGAACGAAGCGCCCGCGACATCCGTGATCTCGCCGATGGCCGCTTCGGCCTCCTGCGCCTTGATGACGGC
>JAGQTK010000118.1 GCA_020439065.1 Microthrixaceae bacterium | reverse complement strand
GTCGACCGGCAGCTGCAGCAGGCGCAGGTTCTTCTTCGCGCGGAACACCTCGAGCGCGGCCGGCTCGAAGCCGGGGGCGACGATCACCTCGGTGAAGATGTCTTTCAGGTTCTCGGCCATCTTCAGCGTCACCTCGCGGTTGGCCGCGATCACCCCGCCGAACGCCGAGGTCGGGTCGCACTCGTGCGCGCGCAGGTGGGCACTGGCGATGGGGTCGGCGGCCTTGGGCGCCGAGACCGCGATGCCGCACGGGTTCGCGTGCTTGATGATCGCGACGGCGGGCAGCACCATGTCGTACACGGTCCGCAGTGCCGCATCGGCGTCGACGTAGTTGTTGTAGCTCATCTCCTTGCCCTGGAGCTGGGTTGCCTGGGCGATGCCGTGGCCGCCCTGGCGCGAGTACAGCGCCGCGCGCTGGTGCGCGTTCTCGCCGTAGCGCAGCACCTGGAGACGCTCGGCCTTGATCGTCAGCGACTCGGGCAACGATCGCGGGTCCTGCAGTGTGCCCTCGGCGAACCAGGCGGCGACCGCCGAGTCGTATGCGGCCGTGTGCGCGAATGCGCGGGCCGCGAGCTCGCGGCGCTGCGCGAGGGTGCTGCCACCGGCCTCGAGCCCCTCGATGACCGCCGGGTACGACTCGGGCGAGACCACGATGGCAACGTTGGCGTAGTTCTTCGCGGAGGCGCGCACCATCGCGGGGCCGCCGATGTCGATCTGCTCGACCACGTCGTCGCCCTCGGCGCCCGAGGCGACCGTCTGCACGAACGGGTACAGGTTCACGATCACGAGCTCGAACGGCGCGATGTCGAGCTCGGCGAGCTGCTGTTCGTGCGACGCGAGGCGCAGATCGGCGAGCAGGCCGGCGTGCACGCTCGGGTGCAGGGTCTTCACGCGCCCATCGAGCGATTCGGGGAAGCCGGTGATCGTCGAGACATCGGTGACCTCGATGCCCGCGCTGCGGATCATGGCCGCCGTCGACCCGGTCGAGACGATCTCGATCTGCTGCGCGGCGATCACCTTCGCGAGCTCGACGAGCCCGGTCTTGTCGCTCACAGAGATGAGCGCCCGGCGAACGGGCACCATGTCGCGATCACGGAACAGGGACTTGTCGTGGGTGGGCCCGCTCATCTCGGTGCGGCTCCTTCGTTGGGTGTCGTGTGGATTGGGAAGACTAGTTGGATGCGGCATCCGCCGTCGCGGCGAGGTCGATGTCGCCGGTGGCGATACGGCGCACCACGTCGATCAGCAGCCGCCGCTCGACGGGCTTGATGCGCTCGTGCAGGCTCGCCTCGTCATCGCCCGGCAGGACCGGGACCCGCTCCTGCGCGAGGATCGGCCCGGAGTCAACGCCGTGGTCGACCACGATGACGCTCGCGCCGGTCTGGGTGACGCCGGCCGCGAGCGCGTCGCGCACACCGTGGGCACCGGGAAACTCGGGAAGGTAGGCGGGGTGCGTGTTGATGATGCGCGGCGCCCACCGTTCGACGAGGTCGGCCGGCAGCAGCCGCATCATCCCGCTGAGCACGACGAGGTCGGGTTCCCAAGCGGCCAGCTGCACGCCGAGCTCGCGACCCCACTCCTCGCGGCTGCCGAACTGGCGAAACGGCACGAGGAAGGTCGGGATGCCGAATTCCTCCGCATGCGCGAAGCCCGCGGCCTCGCGGTCGGCGCCGACGGCGACGATGCGCGCCGGGTAGTCGGGCACCGAGGCAGCCTCCAGCAGGGCCCGGAGGTTCGACCCGGCACCGGAGATCAGAACCGCAACCGTCAGCACCCGGACAGTCTAGCGGCGCGGCGGCGCCAGCCCGCTCGCGCTGGGTGAGGGTTGCGCCTCCGTGACGTTCGCAGCCGGAGCGAGGGCCTGACGCGCTCCGCCGGGTTCGTCGCGCACGTCGGGGGTCTGGGGCGTACCGCGCTCGTCCTGCTCGTCGACGCGGTCACCGCCGAGCGGCGCGAGCAGGGCGATGGCCGCCCCCAGCAGCACCTCCACGCCGAGGGCGAGCGCGAGCGGTCCAGGCTCCGGACCGACGTGCACGAGCGCCCCGGGCCCCGCCGCCCCGGAGCTCGCCAGCGCGATCAGGGCGCCCGCCGCGCCGACGAGCAGTGCAATGCCAAGCGCAATCACCAGGCGGGGCGAGGTGCGCCGGTCAAGGCCGGCGCGGGCGAGCCGCGCACGACACACCCAGCCCGCGAGGGCGCCCGCCGCGATGGGCAGCAGCACGACGACGAGAAACCACGGCGCACCCGATTCGGGAAGCGCCCCGAGGATCGGGATGGCGGGCACCACGCCGAGCTGGGCGCCGACGGGCGAGAGCGCCGTGCCGGCCCCGAGCGCAAAGCCGGGGCCCGCGACCCAGGCGATCGCCCAGCCGATCAGCGTCGGCAGGTACGCGAGCTGGCCGAGCGTGACGAGCGTGGCGCCGAGGGCATCCACGTGCGCGGCTTGGAAGAGGGTGATGATTCGATCGCCGTGCAGGATGACCGCGAGCGCGGTCAGGAGCGCCCCGAGTCCGATGATGCTCGCGATCGCGACCGCAAAGCCGCGGGCGATGAGCGGCACCACCGGCCGCCACGCCGGCGCGAAGCGTCCCGTCGCCGCACGGAGCCGATCGATGACGAACGCGTCACCGACGCGCCACGCCGTGACGACCCCGCCGAGCAGCACGGCACCGGCATAGATCGCGGTCGGCGCCACGATCGCGCGCCACAGCTCGTGTGAGACCACCTCGTTGGCGGCGGTCAGCCCCACCACCGCGGCGAGGGCTGCCGTCGCGAGGGTGCCGCCGATGACGCCGCTGAGCCAGGATCCCGCCCGGGCGGCGCGGGAGCCGGAGTGCACACCCGCGACCGCGGCGAACGCGGCAAACGCCAGCGGGGCGAGCGAGAGGGTGAAGCTCGCGGCATCCCCCGTGATGCCGAGCGCGATGGTGAGCGCCTCGGGCAGATCGATCTGCAGCGGCACGAGGTTGCCGAGCAGCCAGATGGATGCGCCGGACGGCCACAGCGCCGACCAATCGGCCGCCGCGCCGAACGCGACGATCCACAGGATGGTCAGCGGCACGAGGGCGAGGAGCAGGCCGATGGCCACGACGACGACCGCGTCAAGCGCGGCGAGGAGGGAGACGATCAGGCGATGCATGCCCGAACGACCCTACCCGCGCGTGCCGGCGCCGCGCTGAACCACACCGCGTGTGCGCGGCCCTCGGGCACACCGCGGCGCCGCTCGTGGCATTGAGCGGCGGATGCCTCGGCGCTAGGGTGTGCTCACATCCGGGCAGCACCTCGAAACGGGGCGATGATGGCGATCAGAGCGAGCCTGACCATCGGCAAGACACCGCGGCCGACGCCGCAGCCGCACGCGGGTGCGGCCCCTGGCGGCGACGTGCTCGAATTGCGCGTGCACGGCGTCAACAACACGACCGCTTCCGACCTGCTCGACCTGCGGCCCACCGAGGTGGAGCTGGTCGCCGGCGACCGGCTCGGCAGCTTCTGGCGGCCGACCGCCGCGGCCGCCCAGACGCACACGCCCGGCCAGCGCGGCTTCGTGCCGCCCGGCATCACCCGCGAGGCGTATTCCTGGGGAGGCATGGTGCGCAGCACGCCGAACGTCGGCGACGCCGGGCCACTGTCGATCATCGCGGGCGGGGTCGCCCGCATCTTCTACGCGCTGCTGCTCCCGTTCGGGATCGCCAACGCCGTGCAGTGGACCTGGCGGCTGCCCGAGGCATCCAGCGCCGAACGCCACGGCGCGTTCGCGGGCTTGACCCGCGTGTTCGGGCTCCTGTTGACGCTGCTGTTCGTCTGCACCGCGGCATCGCTGAGCCTCGATCTGCTCGCCGTGCAGTGCCTGCCCGACGCCGCGGCCGCCTGCGGGCCGATCGCCGCGCTCCTGGCCCCGTTCACCGAATGGGGTGAGGGCCCGCGCCTCGCGGTCTTCTCCCTCGGGCCCGCGTTCGCGGTCGGCGCGCTCTGGATGCTCTCACACGTCTCGCGCCTGCGATACGACGTGCTGCCGGGCATCGCCAGCGACCCGGCGGCCGATGTGCGCGGCGCCGGCGGCGTGGCCCGCATGCTGGGCGCTCGCAACGCGGCGCCCGCGGGCCCGGCACTGCTTGCGGCCCCCGGCTTCTGGTCGAACCGCCTCAGCCGCCATCTCGCCGCCGTGCACCTCGCGGCCGGGCTCCTGCTCACCTCGGCCATCACGAGCGGCCACGCGCTCATCGCCTGGCACACCGAGTGCTCGGGCGTCGGGCGCGTGTTCACGAGTGGATGCCTCGCCCCGGCCTTCGCGACCGCCGACTGGAGCTTCTGGCTCTTCGGTACCCTGTGGGCTCTGAGCGTGCTGGGCCTCGCGCTGTCGATGGTCGCCGCGTACCGCACCCGCACGATGGGCATCGTGCCCGAGGAGGAGGCAGGCACGTTCGACGGCGCGCGCCGTCTCGCGCGCCTCACGAGCGCCTGGCTGCTGGTCCCGGCGTGCCTGCTCTTCGTGCTCGGGCTCGGCGCGCTGGGAACGCTCGGCCCGGCCGACCCCGGCACGTCGACGCGCGTGGTGGGGGTCGGGCTCATGCCGCTGCTCATCGTGGTGGTGCTCGGCGCGATCGCGGTCAGCGGTCTGTTCTGGCGGGGGCGCGGCGGGCGACGGCACACAGCCTGGGGAGGGTGCGCCCCTGCGGTGTTGATGGTGCTCTCCCTCGCGGTCGCGATCGGCGCCAGCTGCATCGTCGTCGTCACGACCGGTGATGTGCTCAACGGCGCGCTCGGTGCGGCGCAACTGGCGAGCGACCTGCCCGGGCTGAGTGTGTCGAGCACGTACCTGGCGCTCGGCACCACGCTGATCGTCGGCGCCGTGATCGGCACGCTCATCGCGCTGCTCTGGCTCGTCGCCGCACGCACGACCCGTCACCGTGCGATCGCCTGGCGGGCGCCCGTCGCACCCGATGTGCGCGAGCCGGCACCCGCGGACTCGCGCCCGATCGCCCCCACCGCGCACGGGGTGCTCCCCGTCTCTCCCGTGGCGCTGACCAACCGCGTCCTCGCGAAGCGTGCGAGTGCCGCGCGTCTGCACCTTGCCGAGGCGGGCGTGCGGGTCATCGCGCTCGGGCTCGCCGCGGGCCTGCTCGCCGGCACCGTGTGGGGCGTCTACGGCCACCTCGCCGACGACGCGCTGCTGCGCCGACTGCCCTGGATCGGCACCGTGCTCCTCGCCACGCTGATCACCCTCGCGGCGCCCCTCCTCGCAGCACTCGGGGTCGTCCTCGTTGCCGCGCTCGTGAGTGGCACGGTCGGCCGGGGCGAGCGCCCGCTCGGCATCGTCTGGGACGTCGTGTGCTACCTGCCGCGCACCGGCCACCCCTTCGGGCCGCCGTGCTACGCGGAGCGCGCGGTGCCCGAGATCGCCGGCCGCCTCTTCGAATGGCTGAGCGTCAGCCCCACCCGGCGTGCCGTGCTCTCGGCGCACAGCATGGGCGGGGTGCTGGCGGTGTCCGCCCTCGGCATGCTCGCAAGCCATAGCGAGACGGCCTCCGCCCTCTCGCGCGTCTCGCTCCTCACCTTCGGCGTGCAGCTGCGTGCATTCTTCGGCCGCATCTTCCCCGAGCTGCTGGGGCCCGCGGTGTTCGGCACGCGCCCGAGCCGCGGCCCGACCCTCGGCGCGCTCCCCTGGCGCACGCCCGACCCATGGCTGCGTGACTTCGACGCCGAGGTGGCGGCCGCGAAGGATGGTGTGCCGGGGCTGTGCGTGGATGCCCCGGCCGCGGCATCCGCGATACACACTGGCCGCCTGCGCGGCACCCTGCTGCACCAGGGCACGGAGGGTGCGGGCGTGCGCTGGGTGAGCCTGTGGCGACTCACCGACTACCTGGGGTTTCCGGCGATGAGCACGGCGCCCAACGCGGTCGACCGCTTCGCCGAGGAGGTCGATCCGAGCGGCTACATGGTCGACATCGCGACGCACGGCACCTACTACCGCACGCGCAGCTATCGCGACGCGCTCATCGAGCTCGCGGGGGTGTGAGTTCACGCCTGGGGCGACGATCCACGCGTCGCCCCCGGCGTCGCTCGTGGGCGTCCGCATCCGTCGGCACCAACGCCAGGCGGGGCACACCCCGAAGGATGCTCCCCGCCTGGCGAGCGTGCGGCGACTACAGCGCCGCGATGATCTCGCGCATGAGGTCAGCCGTCTCAGACGGCGTCTTGCCCACGCGCACGCCGGCGGCCTCGA
>JAGQTK010000117.1 GCA_020439065.1 Microthrixaceae bacterium | reverse complement strand
GGCGGCCCGGGCGGCGATCGGCCGCCTCGGCGAGGCTTCGGCGCTCGCGCAGCTGCAATCGCTCGGCCGCGCGCTTCGCGCCCGCGACGACGGTGCGGCCTCGGACGCCCCGACGGTGATCGTGATCTCGTCGATCGCGGGCGGTTCGGGTGCCGGCCAGTTCCTCGACGTGATCGAGGTCGTGAAGGCGACCGCCAAGCAGCACCCCTGGTCGAACCAGTTCTTCAGCATGCTCTATGCGCCCGACGTGTTCGACCAGCTCCCGGTCACCTCGGGCATGCCGGGCAACGCGATCGCCGCGATCGCCGAGACGATGAACGGCTTCTGGACCGACACCCCCACGCAGGCCACCCTCGAGCTGCTGAAGAACCAGGGCATCGCACCCTCGTACGGCGGGGCGATGGATCACGTCGGCGCGGCGTATCCGTTCATCATCGGCCGCAGCAACTCGAAGGTCACCTTCGCCGACCAGAGCGCCGTGTACGACGCCGTCGCGACGAGCCTCACGGCGTGGATGACCGACGACCGCGTGCAGGACGACATCACCGCCTACGCCACCGGCAACTGGCAGGCCCGCGTCGGCGCGCATGTGCTCGGCGACGCCACAGGGCTCATGAGCCCTGCGCGCAACTCGCCGCCGTTCTCGTCGCTCGGTTTCGGCCGCGTCACTCTCGGCCGCGAGAAGTTCCTCGAGTACTCGGCCGAGCGCCTCGCGCGCTCGGCGGTCGACCGCATGCTGTTCGCGCACATCGAGGACGACAAGCAGTTCATGCAGCGCACCGAGGAGGAGTGGATCGCCGTCCGCACCTCGGAGGCGTACCAGCGTTTCATCAACGAGCTGAAGCTCAACGAAGACACCGAGGAGCACAACGACGTCGTCGACGCGCTGCGCGCCGACGAGACGATCGACAACCTCGTCGCCAGCCTCGAGCACGAGGTGCAGGGGCGGCTCGCAGACCCGAGCCAGCTCGATCGCAACGGCGGCCTCGACATCAGTTCGTGGTCGGTGCGCCTGCTCAACGAATACACGTTCCGCGCGCCGGACCTTCTCCTACTCGACAAGCAGGCACGGCAGGCGAAGCTCGACGCATGGGTCGCCTGGGCGCCCTCGCACATCCTGCACACGATCGCGCGCTACGTCTCGAGCTCCGGCCTGCCGGTCGTGATCAAGATGCTGCAGCAGTTGGAGGGCGACCTGAAGGCCGCCTCCGACAGCCTGCTCGCCGAGTCGCAGACCCGCGTGGGCTGGGTGCAGCAGCTGAACTCGCTGGTCAGCCAGGAGCTGCAATCGGCACCCAATCAGCAATCGATTCGCCCGGATCAGGATGCCGTCGCCGGCGCCATCGAGCGCATCGGTCAGGGACTGCGCTGGGAGAGCGAGGCGGGCCTGCGCTCCTCCGCCGCCGCGCTCGTGGGCGAGCTGCGCACCGACTTCCTCGCCCCGCTGCGCACCTACCTGCAGGGCGCCCTCGACGAGCTCGGCCAGCGGGCGAAGGCGCCGAAGACCAGCGACGACCGCGACAACGGGTACCCGTTCTGGCCGACCCGCGAAGACGCCACCGTGCCGCGCAAGTATGCGCCCGCACCCAACGAGCGCCTGCTCGTCGAGCACACCGACTACCCGGCCGAGTTCGACCGGCTCGTGCGCTCGAGCGCGGGCGGCCCGAGCACGCGCTTCGGCGACGCCATCATGGACGTCATCTCGGCGCTGATCGTGGGCGAGGCGCCGAACGACGTCGCCCAGGACTCGGACGCCTCGTGGTCGCTCGTGTCGATCGGCCGCACGTGGATCCCCTCCGTGCTCACCGACGGCACCTCGCGCACCAAGCAGGGCCCGCGCTTCGGCGTCGCCGTGCAGCCGGACGACTATGTGCAGCGCGCCCGGGCGTGGATGCGCCGCGAGGGCACGCCGTTCAACGCCTACGTCACCGAAGACCTGATGACGTTCTTCGACGAGACCGAGCTCTCACCCGAGGTCTTCGGTCGCCGTCGCGAGAAGTTCCGCGAGCAGCTCACCGCAGCCCTCGGCGCGAGCGAGCCGCTCGTCAAGCTCAACCCCTCGCTCCTGCGCATCGTGCACGACAAGGCGATCGGCGAATCGACCGGGCTCGTGTTCAGCTCGATCCCGTTCAAGGAGGGCACCGAGATGTACGCCGTCACGAAGACGGTGCTTGGCAACATGGGCTTCTGGGATGACGCGGTCTCGGACGGCTGGTTCCACGACGCCCGCGTCGACGGCATCGAGGTGTTCGCGATGTCGGGCTTCCCCTACCAGCCCATCGTGATGGACTCGGTGATGGAGCCCATCGCGCGCGACTGGCTCGCGCAGTCCAGCTCGCCGGACTCGCGCGAGGCGTTCTGGCAGTTCAAGAAGAGCCGCCTGCTGGAGGAGGCGATCCCGGCCGACCCGCAGGTCATGCGCGCCATGATCCGCGGCTGGTACGTCGCGAAGGCGCTCGGCTGGCTGACGGCGGACAACCAGCAGGGGGAGCGCGGGCCGAAGCTCGGGGTATGGGATTTGACCCGTCGCGCGAACGTGGATTTCCCGCACCCACTGCTGCACCCGCGCAACGCGCCCACGGCCGACTACCCCGGCGTCGTCATGCAATCGCTCACGATCGCGCTCGCGCTGTGCAACTCGGACGGTTCGCTCGAGCCGCTCGCCGCATACCAGTCGCTGAAGGAGCTCGGCGGGCAGCGCCTCGAGATGGCGCCGGTGCTGACGAACTGGGTGCAACACGGCCGCGTCCCGGAGGGCGCCCCGACGCCACACGAGGGTCGCTCCGGGCGCGGCGACGGCACGCTCGATTCGCGGCAGGCCGCGCTCAGCGAGTTTTTCCGCCAGCAAAGCGCCGCCTTCACGGAGGACGTGGTCAACCACGACTTCCTCGAGTCGGTGTACGACTACCCGGTGAGCTGGGAGATCCGCGAGCTGATCCTCACTGCGCTCAGCGACCTCACCTCCGCGGTGATGTCGACCCGCGCCCCCGACACGGGTGTGTGACGTGGCGGGTTTCTGGCCGGGAGGCAAGGCGAGCGTGATCCTGCTCCCCGGTGGGGAACAGGGCCACGCGGTGTTGGAGCGCGCCGCCGAGTGGACCGAGATGGGGCTGCTCGGGCCCGCGCTGTGGGTGCTGCCCGAGCGCGTCGAGCTGCGCACCGACGGCCCGGCGGTCATCGGCGCCACCGTGCTCGGCGTGGGCCGCACCCAGGAGCTGGTCACGCTGCACGTGGATCTGTTTGAGACCCTCGCGCGCGACGAGCTCGCCCTGGTGCGGATGATCAAGCTGCGCTCGGCAACCGCCTCGCATGAGCTGGATGCGGAGCAGGATGCGATCGCGGACGCGGTCAGCGCGACCCTCACCCAGTCGATGCCGATGGCGGCGCCGACCACGAACGTCACCGACGCCGCCACCGACCTCGCCCGCGTCACCCTGATCTGTGCGCCGAGCCAGTTTCAGCTGCAGCAGCGGGTCGACTGGGCGATCCGCGAGTACGGCACCGTCGTGGTGGCCTCGCCCGAGGACCGCTCCAGCCCCTGGTCGGGCGACGCCTTCGTGCGTGACAACGAGCGCTTCACCGGCTTCGTGCTCATGCACCTCGCGAGCGTCGCGGGCCTGTGGAGCGGCGTCGAGAAGGGCACCTTCGAGCTGTTCCCGAGCCAGGCGTCCGGCGTCGGCAGCGTGTGGGTCTCCCGCGTGTTCATCAACGCCGTGCTCACCGAATCGCTCGGGCGCCGCACCGCGGCCGACGTCCTCGACGAGGCCGGTCGCGCCGACTCGCTGCTGATCGACCCGAGCGTCGGCGCGCCGCCGGAGGGCACCTTCTACATCGACCACGGCGACGTCCCCGCCTTCGTCACCTCGATGGTCGACGCCGTGCTCTCGCTCGACGGCGCCGCGCTCGCCTTCCACGCGCCCGCCGAGGTACCCGACCCGCCGCGCCGCCGCATCGGGATCGTCGCCCAGCTGGGCAGCTTCTTCGCGTTCTCCGGCGACAAGCTCGCCGGGATGCCGCGCTGGACCTGGCGCTGGGTGACCTCGAGCGCCGCGCGCTCGCTTACCCGCCGCTTGCACGGCGACGACGGTACCCACATCGTCGGCGAGGATCTCGACAGAGCCTTCGACCTGCGCGACCGCCTGCTCCTGGCGGAGCGCGACCGGGTGATCGAGAACGAACGCGCCGCCCGCGCGATGCTGAGCGGCCCCGCCGGTGTCAGCCAGCAGCGCACCACGCCGCGGCTGTGGCGGCGCCTGCGCGAGCTGGTGTTCGGCTCGCTCGATGGCAGCTCCGACCTCAGTGAGCTGGGCTTTGCCGAGGTCGAGGGCAAGGTGCCCGTCTTCGGCCGCGTGAGCGACGTCTTCGAGGCGCCCGACCAGCTGTGGTCGCCGCCCGGTGGTGCCGTCGCCGGCACGCTCGGAGGCTCGACCGGCGGCGCCGGCACCCCGATCGGCTGGCACGACATGGCGCTCGACGACCCGCGCGCCACGCTCGCACAGCACGCGACCCGCGCCGCGAGCGAGCATGAGCAGGCGGAGGCGCAGCTCGGCCTCGCCCAGCGCCGGCTCGCCGAGCTGGAGCATCAGCGCGAGGTCGGCGAATGGCAGAGCGTGCTCGACGGCTCGATCTCGATCGCCATCGCCGAGACCGATGCGGGTGTAGCGGACGGCGCCGAGAAGGCGAAGGATGCCGCAGCCAACGCGGCTGCCACAGCCGCCGCCGAGCAGGCCGAAGCGGCAACGTCGGATGCGGCGGATCCCTCCGCGGACGACCCGGACGACGCGAAGCCGGAGACGCCCCTGACCCGCGCGGCGCTCAAGGCCGAGGCGGAGGCCGAGGTCGACGCCGTGCGCAAGCCGCGGGGCGACGACGAGGCCGGCGACGCAGGCCGCGACGAGGACCGTAGCGAGGACCGCCGCGACGCCGAAGCGCCGACCGAAGCTGCTGCCGCGTCGACGGGCGATGGCGATGCTGTCGGGGACGCGGCCGCCGACGCCATCGCCGACGCGGTGGGGGTTCGCCGCCGCGCGAAGCGCAAGAAGCACGGCGGCGCCAAGCGTGCCCCGGGCGGCGCGGCGCCGAAGTACGTCGACCCCTCGCTCGCGGCATCCATCGCCGCCGCGCAGGAGCGCGTGTTCGCCGCGGAGACGGCTCGCGCGGAGCGCGCGGCCGCGCGCACGGCGGCGGAGGCCGCCATTGAGAGCTTCGACGTGTGGGCGCTCCGGCACGAGCGCTCGTTCGTGTGGCGGCTGCTCTCGCGCCTCGCACAGGAGCGCCGCGGCGCCCAGGATGCCGCCGAGCACTTCGCGCGCGGCATCGACACGCTGGACGTGCAAAAGCCCGGCACCCTGATCGCCCTGCGCAAGCGCTTCCACCTCACGATGCTGGTCGGCTGGCTGATCATCATCGCGGTCGCCGCGCTGCTGATCCTGCTGCCGATCTGGATCGAGGGCCTGCGCGAGAACCTGACCTGGTACCCGAGCGACCCGACGATCTTCAGCGTCGCCGCCGGCGCCGCCGTCGTGCTCACGCTCATCGCGCTCGCGAGCTACCATCGCGGCTGGTCGCAGTTCCAGCGCAGGATCGACCTCGCGCAGGCGCACCTCACCCGGGTGTCGCAGGGCTCGGTGCACGCGCGCGGCGAGATGTCGCGCCTCGCATCGCTGCACCGGCAGACGGTCGACTGGCTCGTGCTGCTGGCGCGAGGCATCCACCGCCCGTGGCTCGTCCCGCAGGAGTGGACGCAGCGACCCGCGTACGGCGGCGCGCGCGACTCGATGCCCTTCGCGATGCAGATCGGGCAGGTGCAGGACGAGGATCACGCGTCGGCCACCCGCCTGAAGCGGATGACCAAGGAGCGCCTCGTGGTGCGCGGCTGGCGCCAGCAGGCGTTCTCGGCGCTCATCGCCGAGGTCGCGGCCGAGCTCGGGCAGAGCGCCGCGTCGTTCGGCATCTCGGCGCTCGACGAAGACCTGCCGCACTCCTCCAACCACACGCGCGAGATGCTGCGCGAGAACATGGGAAGCGAAGCCGTGCTGCAGCGCGTCGCGGCGCCGCGCCTGCGCGAGCTCATGGCCTCGATCCAGCGCTCGGCGCTGCACGGCAGTCGCCCGCTGGTGCACCCGGTGGGCGCGAACCCGCTGCGCCGGATCGCCTCGTCAGACCTGCTCGGCGGCGCGAGCGAAGACGTGCCGTGGGACGACTTCCTGCTCGGCTCGCTCGCCGGGCGCC
>JAGQTK010000116.1 GCA_020439065.1 Microthrixaceae bacterium | reverse complement strand
CCTTGTCGACGAGCTCCGGCGCGAAGCCCGCGGCCTCGGCGATCGCGACGGCCTTGTGCTTGTCGATGCCCGTGAGCGGGTTGACCTCGATGCGGGCGAGCGCCTCGGGGCGCTCGACGGCGAGCTCTTCGATCTCCATGCCACCCTCGACGCTGCACAGCGAGAGGTAGGAGCGGTTGGCGCGATCCAGCAGCACCGAGAAGTAGTACTCCTTGTCGATGCGGGCACCGGCGGCGACCATGACGCGCTTCACGACATGGCCCTTGATGTCGAGACCGAGGATGGCCTGTGCCGCCTCGTATGCCTCTTCGGCGTTCTTCGCGACCTTGACGCCGCCGGCCTTGCCGCGGCCTCCAGTCTTGACCTGTGCCTTGACAACAACGACGCCGCCGATCTTCTCGGCGGCGTCCTTTGCTTCTTCGGGAGTATCGGCGATGATGCCGGCAAGCACCGGCACCTCGTACTTCTCGAACAGGTCCCTAGCTTGGTACTCGTAAAGGTCCACGTGATTATCCTCACCGCGACGCGCGCGTGATGTTGTTCGGTGTTCTGGTGGGTGCGTCTGCCGGAGAGATGTGCCGGCGGGCGCAGGGTTGTCGATCGTTTTCGACCATCCTCCAGTCTACTGCGTGCCCCGAAGCGCGGGCCCGTTGCGCCCGGAGTAACGTCGCCTGTGTGAGCGAGATTCCAGCGGGCCCCGTCGGCCCCACAGCACCCAGTCGCACTGCGGTGGTGGCCGCGGCCATCGACCTCTTCGCCGCGAACGGCTTCGAGGCCACCTCGGTCGACGAAATCGCGCGTGCCACGGGGATGTCTCGCAGCACGTTCTTCCGCCAATTCGGCGGCAAGGATGATGTCATTTTCGCCGACCATGAGGTGCTGATCAAGAGGCTTCGCGCCTTCCTCGATGCGGGGCATCCAGACCCGTGGCTCGCCGTGTGCGAGGCGACCAAGCTCGTCTTTCGGCATTTCTCCGCCGAGCCGGAACTCGCGAGGCGGCGCTACCAGGTGGTGCGACAGACCCCGGCGCTGCGCGACCGCGAGATCGTGACCGTCTTTCGCTACTCGCGACTGTTCGACGAGTACCTGCGCCGCGAGGTGCCCGGCCTCGACCCGCTCGATGCGGTCGGGTTCACCGCCCTCGTCACCGCCGCCCACAACCACGTGCTGCGACGCCTGCTGCGCGGTGGGCGCGCCGTGCCGATGTCGGCCCTGCAGAGCGCGCTCGACGACGCGATGCGCCGCTTCGGCGTGGGCGCACCGGGTGAGCGGGATACCGCGGCCGAGGAGCAGATCGTCGTGGCGGTGTTCCCCCGCTCGATGCCCCGCGCCGAGGTCGCGCGGCGGCTGGGCGAGTCGATCTAGCGTCGCCCGCCGGGCCGCGCCGAGCGCGCGCCGCCCGGGCTGCCGGCCCCGGAAGCAGCAACTGCCGGGGCGACGAAGCCACCCCGGCAGTTGCATCCAATGCGCTACATCAGCGTGCGCGACCGCCGCCGTCGATGACGAGGGTCTGTCCGGTCATCCAGCCCGCGTCCTCCGAGAGCAGGAACGCGACGGGGCCCGCAACGTCAGCGGGCACGCCGAGGCGCTTGAGCACGTACCCGGCGGCGACGTCGGCCTCGCGGCCCTCGTACAGCGCCTTCGCGAAGTCGGTCTTGATGACGGCCGGCGCGACCGCGTTCACGCGGATCTCGGGCCCGAGCTCGTTCGCCAGCTGAATCGTGAGGTTCACGACGGCGGCCTTCGAGATGCCGTAGAACGCGATCCCGGGGCTGGCTGAGAACGCCGACACCGAGGAGAGGTTCACGATGGAGCTCTTCAGCCCCGCGGCGACCGCGTCGCGGGTCCACTCCATCATGGCGACGACGTTGACGCCGAGGATCTTCTGCACGGCAGCCGGGTCGGTCTGCAGCAGCGGGCCGTAGACGGGGTTGATGCCGGCGTTGTTGATCAGGTGGTCGATGCGGCCGTGGCGCTGCGCGATGTGCTCGAACACGCGCGCGCGGTGTTCGGCGTCGTCCGCCTTGCCTGCCACCGCGCTGGCCCGCTCGCCGAGCGTCGCGACGGCCTCGTCGAGCGATTCCTGCTTGCGGCCGGTGATGATGACGGACGCGCCCTCGTCGACCAGGCGCTGGGCGATGCCCAGGCCGATCCCGCGGCTGCCTCCGGTGATGAGGGCGACTTTGCCTTCAAATCTCTGCACATTGGCTCCAATCGTTCCAGCCAGTATGCGCACGAAACCGCGGCCGCCACCGATTATGTCTTCGCCGTGCGCCCTCTCGCGTCACCCTCGCGGGGCACCTTCTTGGCGCGGCTCGGCTGCACGCGCGGCGGTTCGCCCGGCATCTTCGGGTAGTCGGGCGGGAACGGCAACTCACCGAGACCCGCGGCGACGTCGCGCTCCCACCACCGCAGCAGCGTCTCGATCTCGGCGGCACCGCTCGCGAACTCTGCCCACGGGTCGCCGTGTGCGCGCAGGCGCTCCGGGACGGTGCGCACCGTGAACTCGCGCGGATCGACCTCCGGCAGCTCATCCCACGTGATCGGGGTGGAGACGGGCGCGTGCGTCAGCGCCCGCGGACTGTATGCCCCCGCCATCGTCCGGTCGCGATTTGCCTGGTTGAAGTCGACGAAGATGCGCTCGCCGCGCGCTTCCTTCCACCAATTGGTGGTCACCTGTCTCGGCATCCGCCGCTCCAGCTCGCGCGCCGCCGCAATCACCGCATGACGCACGTCAAGAAACTCGTGCCGCGGGATGATGGGGGCGAACACGTGGATACCGCGATTGCCGGAGGTCTTCAGCCGGGGCTCCAGGCCCGCCTCGCGCAGCACTTCGCGCAGCTCGATCGCCACCGGCACCGCCTCGGCAAAGCCGGTGCCCGGCTGCGGGTCGAGGTCGATGCGCAGCTCGATCGGGGTATCGGTGTCGCTGGCGAGCGAGGGCCAGGGGTGGAAGACGACGGTGTTCATCTGCACCGCCCACACCATGCTCGCGGGCTCCGTCAGGACGATCTGTGGATGCTTCCGCCCGCTCGGGTACACGACCTCCACGTCTTGCAGGTACTCCGGGGCGCCCTTCGGTGGATTCTTCGAGAAGAAGTGCTCGCCCAGAACCGTGTCACCGAAGCGCTCGAGCGAGACGGGCCGGTGGCCGTTCGCGGCGAGGAACGGGGCCTGCACCTCGACGAAGTACTCGGCAAGCTCCAGCTTGGTGACCCCGGCCTCGGGGAACACGACCCGATCGGGGCTCGACAGCGCCACCTCACGCTCGCCCAGCGGTCCCGGGATCGTCAGGAGGGTGCGCGTGCTCGGCATGCCGCGGCGCCGTCAGCTCGCGAGCAGCTCGTCGAGCCGCTCGTAGCCCTCGCGCAGTCCGTCGGCCCCGCCCTGCGACATCATGCCCTCCATCGCCTCGACCGTGGCGAACACGCTGTGGTCGACGATCCGCGAGCGGCCGTCGGGCAGCTCCTCGAAGCGGAGGACATCCATGCTGACCTCGTCCGGCGCACCGTCCCACTCGAACGTCTGGATGATGATCTCGTTCTCGCGCACGGTGTGGAAGACGCCGCGGAAGGCATAGCGGTTGCCCTCGGGGTCGACCTGCTCGAAGGCGTACCCGCCGCCGGAGCGGAAGCCCCAGTGGGTGACGGTGGTCTCGAGCCCTCGCGGGCCGATCCAGTTCTTGTACATGTCGGCCAGGGCATGCGCGCGGAACACCGCGCCGACCGACGCGTCGAACTCGCGCGTGATCTCGGCGTACGGCTGCCCGGGCGTCGTGGCGATGACAACGGGGTGGCTCATGCTCTCGTCTCCTCCCCCTGCACCGGCGCGCGGTCGGCGCAGGATGCCGGGGCCGCCGTCGCCGTTACGACCACGCGCGCCCGGCAGAGTGCACGCTATGCCTCCGCGGGGACGGGCACAAGCCCCCTCCCGGCGCAACGATGCCAGGCGCGCTCGTGCGTGCGCTCGGCATGCGCTCGGCGCGCGATCGCCGTGCGTTCGTGCGTGCGTGCGTGCGTTCGCCGCGTTCGTGCGTGCAAGGCACGCTCTGCTCACGCGCTCGAAGCGTCACCGTTCTGGGCCGCCGGGGGCGATCCGGGCCCATCGCCCGCATCGGCCTCGCCCGCGAGCACGAGCAGGGGCGCGAGCGCATCGCGGCGCAGCTGGATGTACGGGCCACCCGGGTCGATGACGACCCCGGCGAGCGCGGAATGATCGCGCAGCACGCGGGCCAGCTGCGCTGCAGGAAACGGCAGGGCGCGATCGCCGCGCCCGAGCGCCGCGACCTCCAGCGGGTGGGAGAACACCTCGACGAAGCGCTCGCCCTGCGCATTGCGCGACTCGGCGATGCCCATGCGCTGCTGTGCATCGGCGCCCTCGCCGGGCTTGCCGTTGATCGCCACCCACAGCGGCGCCTCGCGCATCGCGCGCACCACATCGTCGGGCGTGCGCTCGGTGCGTGCCGCCTGCAGGAGCGATTTGATGCGCGCCTGCGGGTCGGCCTCGTCGAAGGCCTTCTGCAGCAGCTCGCGGGGCAGCACCGCCCGTGCGGGGGCCGATGCCTGGTCGAGCACGATGCCATGGTAGTCACCGCTGCCCAGCACGGCCCGGATCGCGTGCGCGACCGGCTGCGCCATTGCGGTGTTGCCAAGTCCATCGTTTCGCGCACCCGCCTCGCTCAGCGCGCGCCCCGAGCTGTAGAACATGACGAACTTCCGGCCCTCGCCGTCGGTGATCATCGCCAGCGGCATCGGGCCGCCCTGCGCGAGCCCTTCGCGTGCCGCATCGGGGACGCGAAGAAAGACGTGGCCCTGCATGAGCTGGCGCATGACGTTCAGCAGCTCGGTGCCGCTCGGGCGCTCACCCAGGGCGCCGAGCGCCTCGCGCAGCAGCACGTTATCGCGGATCCCCGCGACCGTCTCGGGCGAGGTGGATGCCGCGGGCCGCTGCCGCTCGGGCTGCGCCAGTACCGGCGCCTGCGTCGCCTCCGGCGCTGCGGGCTGCGCGGTGGGCCGCGCTGCAGGCTGCGCGCTCTCGCCGGTGCGCGCCGGGTCGGTGAGGGGTGCCGGCACCGTGGGGCCGGCCGGTGCGCCCAGCCCGCGGAACACCGAGACGCCGATGCTCACCTCGGGTGTGGGTGTCGGCGTGGGGGGCGCCTCGGACGCGGGCACGGCAGGTGCCGCGTCGCCTTCGCGGGCGCCGCCGTCCGCGGGATCCGGGACGACCTTGCGGGGCTCGTGAACGTCGGGCGACGGTGTCGCCGACTGCTCGCCGCGGTCGTCTTTGCGATTGCGGCGTTGAAACAGGGCCATGGGTCAAGGCTAGCCGCGCCACGCCCGGAATGACCCGCGCCGCTAGATCTTGGCGATGGGGGCGATCTTGATCAGGAGTTTCTTCGCTCCCGCCGTGTCGAATCGCACGTGCGCGACGCGCTTGGCACCCTCGCCGGTCACCGCATCCACCCGGCCCTCACCGAAATCGTCGTGCCGGATCCGGTCACCGGGCTCCAGGGTCAGATCGCCGTTGTCGCGCACCTTCGCCGTGATCCGGTTCGGAAACTCGCCGGTTCTGCGCGGTGCGCCAAGGTTTGCCGAGGCGCCCTCGGGCAGGGGACGGATGCCCCACGACTCGCCGGTTCTCGACCCGGGGCCACCGCGCGAGTTGAGCGCGCGCGAGCGCGTGCCGCCGCGGGAGTTCACGTCTCCCGGGGTCTGCCGCCAATCGATGAGGCCCGCGGGAATCTCCTGCAGGAATCGGCTCGGCATCGCCGCGCTGACCTCACCGAACTGTGCACGTGTCATGGCGAGGGTGAGGTACAGCCGCTGTCGCGCACGGGTGATGCCGACATAGAACAGTCGTCGCTCCTCGGCCGGCCCGCCCGGCTCGCCCGCCGAGATGCGGTGCGGGATCAGCTCCTCTTCGACGCCCGTCACGAAGACCGTGTCGAACTCCAGGCCCTTCGCGGTGTGCAGGGTCATCAGCGAGACCACGCCGCTGGAGTCGTCGATCTCATCTGCCGCCGCGACCAGCGCGACATCGGTGAGAAAGTCGATCAGCGTCCCGTCCGGGGTCGTGCGGGCGAAGTCCTTCGCGACGACCACGAACTCCTCGAGGTTCTCGACGCGAGCCTCGTCCTGCGGGTCGCGGCTCGCGCGCAGGGCATCGAGATACCCCGACTTGGCAAGCAGGAGCGAGAGCCCGTCGGCGACGGACGATGCCGGCGGCACCTCGCCGCCCGGCGGGATCATCAGGGCGCT
>JAGQTK010000115.1 GCA_020439065.1 Microthrixaceae bacterium | reverse complement strand
AAGGGGATCGGCAGCCATTTGGGCGGCTCGGTGAAGGCCTCCGAGCCGACCGGGAAGCTCGTCGAGATCAGCCAATACAGCGGCGCCAGCATCAGGACGCCGAAGACGATGAGCACGATCCCGAGGACGATGTCGAACCAGCGCAGGCGCCGGCCGCGCGTGCGGGCATCGACCCGCCAGAGCAGGTCGCCCTGGTAGTCGGTGCGCACACCGGGTGGCATGGTCATGCTTCGTACACCCACCTTCTGCGCCCCCAGAACTGCAGGAGCGTCACGCCCATCACGATGAGGAAGACGAGGATGGCGACCGCGGCCGCATAGCCCATCTGGAAGGCCTGGAAGCCCTTCTCCCACAGGTACATGACGATGGTCGTCGTCGAGTTCTGCGGCCCGCCCTTGGTGATGATCTGAATCGGATCGAAGATCTGGAACGCCCCGATGAACGTGATGATCACGGCGAAGAACATGGTGGGCGACATCAGCGGCAGCGTCACGCGCCAGAACACCTGCCACGCGTTGGCGCCGTCGGTGCGCGCGACCTCGATGAGGTCGGTCGGCACCGTCTGCAGGCCGGCCAGCATGATGATGAACGTGAAGCCGAGCGTGTGCCACAGGTCGATGAAGATGATCGCCGGCAGCGCCCACGCCGGGTCGGTGAAGAAGTTCGGGGTGTCGATCCCGATCATGCCCGCGTATTGCGCGACGAACCCGAATGTGGGATCCAGCACGTACTTCCACAGCAGCGAGACCGCCGCCCACGAAATCAGGAAAGGGAAGAAGATCGCGACCCGCAGGAAGTAGCTCAGGGAGCGGCTGATCACGCGGTTCACCGCGATCGCGAGCAGCAGGCCGAGCACGATGTGGGTGACGATCGACGCGAACGCGAAGATGAACGTGTTGCCGAGCACCCTCGGCAGCAGCGGGTCGCTGAACAGCTTGACGAAGTTGTCGAACCCGACGAACTCGGGGTCGGTGAGCAGGTCCCACTTGAACAGGGCGAGCCCGATGGCGAAGACAAACGGGCCGGCGATGAAGATCAGAAACAGCAGGGTGGCCGGGCTGACGAACAGCCAGCCCGCCACCTCGGTGAGACGCCGCTGGCGAACTGCTCCAGGGCGCCTCACCGCTGCCGTGCTACTTGTTTGCGACAAGACTCTCCAGCTTTGCCTGTGCCGCATCCAGGGTGCTCTTCGCGTCACCCTGGCCCGAGATGATGGTCAGCCACGCCTCCTCGATGACCTTCTGCGCCTCGGCGCCGCGGTCGATCGAGGGGATGGGAGTGGCGTAGTCCATCGCCTCGCTGAGGCGGATGCTGCCCTCGGGGGCGTTGTCGAGGAAGAAGCTCGACGCGGCAACCGATTCGCGGGCCGGGACGATCGTGCCGCCGATGCTCGCGAAGTACTCACCCGCCTCCTTCGACATCAGGAACTTGATGAAGGTCCAGGCCGTCTCCTTGTTCTTGCTGTTCTTCGCGATGTTCCAGGCATCCCAGCCGACAGGCGAGCCGTTCGCGACCTTGGTCGGCCAGTTGACGATCACGGTCTCGTCGACCATGTCGAGGTTGCGGATGCCGATGTTCGGCCACCGCCCGCCGGTGAGGCTCGCGAGCTTACCCTGCTTGTATGCGGCCTCCACGTCGAACTGTCCGCCCGGTTCCGGCGAGAGCCCCTCGGCGACCAGCTGCCGCGCCATCTCGGCGGAGGCGACCGCTGCCGGGGTGTTGAAGGTCGGGACCGTCCAATCGGCGTTGAACGTGCTCGCGCCGTTCGTCGTCAGCCACGGCATCGCGTCGATGAAGTAGCCCGAGCCCGCCGCCTGGATGTATGCGCCGGTCTTGTCTTTGATCTGGTGCCCGGCCGCGAGGTATTCCTCCCACGTCCAATTGCCATCGGCGGGGATCTCGACTCCGGCGGCTTCGAACACCGAGCGGTTCAGGTACATCACCATGGTGTTGAACCCGCCCGGGATGAACAGCACCTCGCCGTTCGGGCCCGAGGCGAACTCCTCGTTGAACTGCTTGAGCTTCGGGCTGATGTCGGCCCAGTAGTCATCGACCAGCTGCTGGTCCTGGGCGATGTACGGGCCGAGGTCTTCGAGCACGCCCTTCGAGGCGAACAGCCGCTGCCCCTCGGTCGCCACCTGGATGATGTCGATGGTCTGCCCGCCCGCGAGGCGGGTCGCGACGGTGTTCGAGTAGTCGGCCCAGTTGCCGGCGGGGATGCCCTGGGCCTTGAGCTTGATGTCGGGGTTTTTCTTGTTGAACTCGGCGAACAGGGCGTTGAAGGCCTTCTGCTGATCGGCATCGCCGAGGTAGACGAAGGTCAACTCACCGCTCTCGCCGCCGCCGGCGCTGCCGCTCGGGTCGCCTCCCCCGCCGCCGGAGCATCCGGCAACCAGCACACCCGTCGTGGCGATGGCGAGCACGGAAAGTGCTGTTCTGCCTCTTCTGAAACGCATCGCATCCTCCTCAAACTTGAGACTCGTCGGTGAGTCACCACGGGAGGGGAGCCATCGGCATCGGTTCGCCTGTGCTCATTCACGTGGCGGGTCGGATGACCTCTCACGCCAGAGGCTAGGAGAAATCGATTTCAGCCACAAGGGCCTCCCGGGCGACCGCGTTCGCGCCCTGCCGCGGCGAGGGGGCGCCGCGGCAGGGTGGGCAGCCGCGAATTCCCCGCCGTTGCGCGCCCGCCTGCGCGCGAAGGCCGTTGACAGCGCCGAGGCGCGTCACTAGTTTGACTGAAATCGATTACATGGATCGATGCGCGGTCATGCCAAAACACGAGGAAGTGGTGGTCACGATGCACGCGTACTCAGGCCCGAATCCCGATCTGTCGAGCATCGCGGCGCTGCGCCCTGTGCGCACCCGCTCGATCTCGCCCGAGAACTTCGACGGCAGCGTCGGGGGTGGCGCGAGGGCCACCGAGGGCACCGGCGCGGCGTGTGCCGCAGAGCTCGGACCGGGCTGGAAGATCTCGCCGAGCGTCGACATCAAGGCCGGTGAGACCTTCGAGCTGGCGAGGATCGCGGGGGCGGGCAGGATCACCCACATGTGGATCACCACGCACAAAGACAATTGGCGCACCCTCGTGCTGCGCGCGTTCTGGGACGGTGCCGCCGAACCGGCGGTCGAGGTGCCGTACGGCGATTTCTTCTGCAACGGCTGGGGCGAGTTCGCGCAGGTGAACTCGCAAGCCATCGCCGCGAACCCCAACGGCGGCTTCAACTCGTACTGGCCGATGCCGTTTCGCACCGGCGCGCGCCTCACGCTCGAGAACACCTCGGTGATCGACGTGCGGGTGTACTACCAGATCACCTACGAGGAGGGCGGCGATCACGAGGGCGATGCCTACTTCCACGCCCAGTGGCGGCGCTCGAACCCGCTCGAGGCGGCCACCCCGCACGTGCTGGTCGAGGGCGTCGAGGGGCAGGGGCACTACGTGGGCACCTATATTGCCTGGGGCGTGCACTCGAACGGATGGTGGGGCGAGGGCGAGGTGAAGTTCTACCTCGACGACGACGAGGAGTACCCCACCATCTGCGGCACGGGCACCGAGGACTACTTCGGCGGCGCGTGGAACTTCGACGTGCCGGGCCAGGGCTACACCGCGTTTTCGACACCGTATCTGGGGATGCCGCAGGTCATCCGTCCGGACGGGCTGTACATCAGCCAGCAACGCTTCGGGCTCTACCGCTGGCACCTGCTCGACCCGATCTGCTTCGCCACGCGGCTCGCCAAGGTCGATGTGCAGGCACTCGGATGGCGCAGCGGCTGGCGCTATCTGCCGCTGCGCGACGACATCGCCTCGACCGCGATCTTCTACCTCGACCGGCCGAGCGCGCGGCGACCGGGCGCGCCCTCGGCCGATGACATGGAGGTGCACCTCGGCCGCGAGGCCGTGCCAGACCTCGGGGCGACACCACCGCGGCGCTGAGCTCCGCTCCGGCGCCGACCTCCCGCTCCGACGCCGCGTTCCGCTCAGGTGTTCAGCCCGCCGCGCGCTCGAGGTCGACCGAGAACCAGAACACGTTGTAGGGCCCCCACAGCGAGAGGGTGAAGTAGATCGTGCGGCCGTCGTCGCTGACGTAGCGAGGGTTCATGTACGGCGCGTACAGGCCCGCGTAGTCGAGCCCCGACACGATCTCCATGGGCTCGCCCCATGGCCCCCACGGCGTGATGCCCTCGCGGAGGTAGGCAGATCCGGCGTCCGAGTAGCTCATCAGCCAGCGATCGAGCGCGCCCGCGTACAGCACCGACATCTCGCCGATGGTCGGCTCGAGCACCGTGACCGCGTCGCGCAGCTGTGCACTCCACACCGGGTCGCCCGAGGCGTCGGTGCCGGCGAAGTAGCGGTAGCTCGCGATGCGCTCGACGTCCTGCTCCGTCGCGGGCACGCGCATGAGCTGCACGCCACCGAATCGTCCGGCGGGGATCGCCCAGATGTAGACGTAGTCGGGGTCGCCCTCACGCACCTGCGCCGTGGCGAACTGGATGAAGTTCGACTCGCCGGGCCAGCGCACGGCATCGAGCGGGCTCCAGCTCTGCCCCTGGTCGACCGACTTCGCGAGCGAGCTGAACCCGGCATCCCACCGGCCTGCGTCCCCCCAGCGCGAGACCGACATGTAGGCCAGGTACATCGCGTCGCCGATCGCGAAGGCGTGCGTGGGAATCTTGGTGACCTCACCGCTGCCGTCGCCCGGGCCGTGCTCCCCCTCGATGAGCGCGGCGGCGAGACCGATCGCATCCTCGCTCCAGCCGTCGAACGTGATCCCGTCGCTCGGGTCGTCGTCCGTGCTCCACGCCGAGACGTTGGAGCGCCACATCCCGCCCTGGCCGCCATACGAGTCGGGGTCACGGATGCCGAAGGTGTCGCCGAAGAAGAAGTAGGTGCGCTCACCGACGGTGAGCATCGAGCCGAGATCGGTGCCGGCCACCCCCACCACCTCGGTGTCGTTGATGGCACCGGGGCCGGTCAGCTGTGCGATCTCGCGCATGCCACTGACGCCGGTGAGCACGAAGGGCCGCTCGGCATCGGGGTTCAAAGGTACGGGGTTCAGAGGCACGGGGTTCAGCGGTGCGGGGCCGCCCGGGCTGCAGCCGCCCAAGGCCACGGTGAGGCCGGCGATTGCAAGGAGCGCGGCGAATGCCGCCCCTGCACGCACCGCTCCGAAACGCATGATCCCCCTTGATCGATGCGTGAAGCGTACTCGGCATCGACGCCGGGGGAAAGGTGACGGCGCGCGCCGCCCGGCGCGCGCGGTCAGTCCCGCGCGTGCTCGTCGTCGGCCGCGGCGGGCTCCGCCTGCAGCAGCTCGGGGCGCCACAGCATCACATCGGTCTGTCGGCGCACGCGCATGCCCGCGCGCAACGTGACGACCGAGCCGGTCGCCGCCGCCGCGAACACTCGGCTGCCGGGGCGCTGCTCGCGCTCGGCCTGCAGCAACGCCTCGAGCTCGCCGACCCGGCGGTGCAGCGCGTGCACCTGCTCCTCGAGGGCGAGCACCCGCGAGATGGCGGGCAGGCTCATGCCGTCCGCCGAGAGGCGGGCGACCTCGCGCAGCTGCTCGATGTCGCGCACCGAGTAGCGGCGCGAGCCGCCGCGAGTACGACCGGGGACGACAAGGCCGATCCGGTCGTACTGGCGCAGCGTCTGCGGGTGCATGCCCGCCAGGTCGGCGGCCACGGCGATGGCGAAGACGGGGGACTCCGCATCCATGGCTCAGCCTCGCGCCTTGGACATCAAGTCCGCGCGCGGGTTCTCCTTCGACTCGACAGTGGCGAAGTGCTCCAGCGCTTCGCGCGCCTTCTCGTCGAGGTGCGACGGCACGGCCACCTGCAGCTCGGCGAGCAGATCACCGCTGCCCTTGCTGGTGGTGATGCCGCGCCCCTTGACCCGCAGGACGCGTCCTGACGGGGTGCCGGGCGCCACGCGCAGACGCACCGGGTCGCCACCCAGGGTGGGCACCTCGATGGTCGCGCCGAGCGCGGCTTCGGTGAAGGTCACCGGCACGACGAGCCGCAGGTTGCGGCCCTCGCGGGTGAACACCGGATGCGGCCGCACACTGATCTGCACGACGATGTCGCCATTCTCTCCGCCGTCCGGCGAAGGGCGACCACGTCCGCGCAGCTTGCTCTTCTGCCCATCGGCCACGCCGGCGGGGATCTTCACCTTGAACGGCTTGCCGTCCTCGGCCTGCAGCGTGATCGTCTCACCCTTGGCCGCGGTGATGAAGTCGAGCGTCGTGCGCGCGGTGACATCGGCCCCGCGCTGCGGACCGCCGTAGCCGCGGAACCCGCCGCTG
>JAGQTK010000114.1 GCA_020439065.1 Microthrixaceae bacterium | reverse complement strand
GGGCGTCACCGAGGTCTACGCGATGGGCGGCGCCGGCGCGATCGGTGCCTTCGCCTACGGCGTGCCGGGGCTTGATCTTGAGCCGGTCGATGTCGTCACCGGACCGGGCAACAACTTCGTCGCGGCAGCCAAGCGCCAGGTCGCCGGTGTGGTCGGCATCGACGCCGAGGCCGGGGCCACCGAGATCCTCGTCCTCGCCGACGACACGGCCGACCCGCGGCTCGTGGCCGCCGACCTGGTCAGCCAGGCCGAGCACGATGAGCAGGCGGCGGCCGTGCTCGTGACGGCCTCACGCACCCTCGCCGAGGCCGTTGTCTCGGTGCTGCCGGGGATCGCGGCATCCACCCGCCACGCGGAACGCGTGCGCACCGCCCTTGCCGGACCGCAATCCGCGATCGTGCTGGTCGACGACCTCGACGCCGGCATCGCCTTCAGCAACGCCTACGCGCCCGAGCACCTCGAGGTGATGACCGCGGATGCCGCGGCGGTTGCGGAGCGCACCACCAGCGCCGGCGCTATCTTCGTCGGGCCGTACGCGCCCGTGAGCCTCGGCGACTACCTCGCCGGCAGCAACCACGTGCTGCCCACCGGCGGGCAGGCGCGCTACGGCTCCGGCC
The DNA here is from genome assembly GCA_020439065.1 of Microthrixaceae bacterium. Lineage (GTDB taxonomy): Bacteria > Actinomycetota > Actinomycetes > Actinomycetales > Microbacteriaceae > Microbacterium. The sequence continues at coordinate 5,705 of JAGQTK010000114.1, read as the reverse complement.
TCGGGGCGCACACGTTCCTCCGCCCGCAGCAGCTCATTGAGTACGACCGCACCGGTCTGCAAGCGGTAGCCGATCAAATCGTCGCGCTCGCCGACGCCGAGGCGCTGCCCGCGCACGGCGAGGCCGTGCAGGCGCGTTTCGCCGCCAACGCCACCGAATCCACCTCCAAGGGGTCCTGACACCATGCACTGCCCGTTCTGCCGCAACCCCGACTCGCGCGTGATCGACTCGCGCACGAGCGACGACGGCCTCTCGATCCGCCGCCGCCGGCAGTGCCCGAAATGCGGCGGCCGATTCTCGACCATCGAGACGGCGAGCCTGAATGTGATAAAGCGCAGCGGCGTGGTCGAGCCGTTCAGTCGTGAGAAGGTGATGTCGGGCGTCCGCAAGGCCTGCCAGGGCCGCCCCGTGACCGACTCCGACCTCGCCGTCCTCGCGCAGAAGGTCGAGGAGGCGGTGCGCCAGACCGGCTCGTCGCAGATCGACACGAACGAGATCGGCCTCGCCATTCTCGGGCCGCTGCGCGAGCTCGATCAGATCGCCTACCTCCGCTTCGCGAGCGTCTACCAGGCGTTCGAGTCGCTCGAGGATTTCGAGTCGGCGATCGCCGAACTGCGCGCGGGCCACACCGAGGTGCCTGCCTGATGTATCGCGCGCTGTTCAACCTCGTGCTCTCGCGCTTCGACCCCGAGACCGCGCACCACATGGCCATGGCCGTGATCCGTGTGCTCGGGGTGCCGCCGTTCGGGGCCGCCGCACGGGCCTTCACCCGCCCCGCCGCAGGTCTCGCGGTCGACGCGCTGGGGCTGCGCTTTCCGAGCCCGTTCGGCATCGCGGCCGGGTTCGACAAGAACGTGGTGGGCGCGCGCGGCCTCGGCAACCTCGGCTTCGGTCACGTCGAGATCGGCACGGTCACGGCGATCCCGCAGGAGGGCAACCCGCGCCCGCGCCTGTTCCGGCTCATTCCCGACCGCGCGGTCATCAACCGCATGGGGTTCAACAACGAGGGTGCGGATGCCGCGGCCCGCCGCCTGCGCGCGCTCCGGCGCAAGAAGCACCGCCCGGTGCTCGGCGTCAACATCGGCAAGAGCCGCGTCGTCGAGGTGGCGGATGCGACGGCCGACTACCTGCGCAGCGCGCGATTGCTCGCGCCCCTGGCCGATTACCTCGTGGTCAACGTCTCGTCACCGAACACCCCCGGCCTGCGCGGCCTCCAGGAGCTCGAGCAGCTCGGCCCGCTGCTTGCCGCGGTGCGCGGCGTCTCGGGCGCGACCCCGTTGCTGGTGAAGATCGCCCCCGACCTCGACGACGAGCAGGTCGCCGGCGTTGCACGTCTCGCGGTCGAGCTCGGCCTCGACGGCCTGATCGCCACGAACACGACCATCGCACGCGACGGCCTGCGCACCGACCCGGCCATCGTCGCCGCCGCCGGCGCGGGCGGGCTCTCGGGCGCACCGCTGAAGGCACGTTCCCTCGAGGTGCTGCGCCTCGTGCGCGCCGAGGTGCCGGCCGAGTTCTGCGTGATCTCGGTGGGCGGTGTCGAGACCGCGGATGACGTGGCCGAGCGCCTCGCCGCGGGGGCGACGCTCGTGCAGGGCTACAGCGCGTTTTTGTATGAGGGGCCGCTGTGGGGCCGGAAGCTCAACCGGGGGCTCGCCGCCCGCGGTGCGTAGCGGCATCCACGAAACGACACCCCGCTGCAAGACGAAATCCCGCCGTTCGAGCACTGCTTCGCGGCGGGATTTCGTCGTGCGTGGTACGGCCTACTCCGGGCGCTGCCCGCGGCGAACCTGCGGCTTCGGCATCCGGAGCACGCGCATCTGGAGCGAGCGCATCGCGGCGTACCAGCCGAGGCCCTTCTCCATGCGTGACGCGCCGAACTTCTCGCGGGCCGTGCGCTTGGTGCGCCAAGAGGTGAACGCCATGTCGATCATGACGAGAATGATGAAGCCCCACAGGCCGATCATGGCGTACAGCTGCAGCATCGGGATGTTGATGAACATGATCACGATCACGACGATCATGAGGGGGATGACGAACTCGCCGAGGTGCCACTGCGAGTCGATGTAGTCGCGCACCCAGCGCTTCTGCGGGCCACGGTCCCGCACAGGCAGGTACTTCTCCTCGCCGGCGGCCATGCCCGCACGGGCGCGGTCGCGCTTCGCGGCCAGCTCGGCACGGGCAGCGGCTTTCGCCTCCTTGGTGTTCGCCACCAGCGGGCGACGGCGAGCCGCTTCCTGTTCGGCGCGGCTGGGCGTCGCGCGTCCTTTCCCAGCGGTGGGCTCGCTTTCGTCTTCGAAAGCCTCAGGGGTGGGGGTGTGCTTGGCCACGGTGAACGTCCTCAGAATGGGCGGATTGCTCTTAAGATTACCCGCATGACCTTCGAACCGGCTGCACGCCCGACAACCAACGACGCTTCCGACGCCGCCTCCGCCGACGCGCGGATCCGCGCGGCCGTGGCGGGAGGCATCCCGAGCGCGCTCGCCGAGCTCGGCGCGCTCGTGCGGATCCCCTCGATCGCCTGGCCGTCGTTTGATCAGGGACAGGTGCGACGCAGCGCAGAGGCGGTCGCCGCGCTTGCCGAGCAGACCGGTCTGTTCGACTCGGTGCGCATCACCGATGCGCCCATCGGCGACACGGGGGAGCGCGGTCAGCCCGCCGTGCTCGCCACCCGCGCGGCCAAGAACGGCCGGCCGACCATTCTGCTGTACGCGCACCACGACGTGCAGCCCACGGGGCGCGAGGAGGAGTGGCTCTCGCCGCCGTTCGAGCCCACCGTGCGTGACGGCCGCCTCTACGGTCGCGGCGCCGCCGACGACAAGGCCGGCATCATGGTGCACATCGGCGCGCTCCGTGCGTTTGCCGAAGTGACCGGCGCCGACCCGCAGCTCGGGCTCGTGCTGTTCGTCGAGGGGGAGGAGGAGTTCGGCTCGCGCTCGTTCGCCGACTTCCTCCGTGAGAACAAGGAGGCGCTGCGTGCTGACGTGATCGTCGTCGCGGACTCGGGCAACTGGGATGCCGACACCCCCGCCCTCACCGTCTCGCTGCGCGGCAACGCGACCATGCGCGTCAAGGTCGACACGCTCGGCCACGCCTCGCACTCCGGCATGTTCGGTGGCGCGGTGCCGGACGCGATGCTCGCCATGATCAAGCTGCTCGGCACGCTGTGGGACGACGAGGGGTCGGTCGCGATCGCCGGCATGATGGCTCGGGATGCCGCGACCCCCGCGTACTCGGAGGAGCAGCTGCGCGCCGACACCGGCCTGCTCGAGGGCGTCACCCCGATCGGTGCGGGCTCCATCATGGGCCGCATCTGGAACAAGCCGGCCGTCACCGTCACCGGCATCGACTTCACCGATGTCGCGAGCGCCTCGAACACGCTCTCGAAGTCGGTCACGGCCAAGATCAGCGCGCGCGTCGCGCCGGGCCAGAGCGCCCAGGAGGCGTACGAGGCGGTGGCCGCGCACCTGCGCGCCAACGTGCCGTTCGGCGCGCACCTCGAGATCGACGACGTCGACACCGGCGAGGCGTTCCTCGTCGACACTGCGGGCTGGGCCGCCGTGCTTGCCCGCACCGCGCTGGCCGACGGCTACGGCGTCGCGCCCATCGACATGGGCGTGGGTGGATCGATCCCGTTCATCGCCGACCTCGTGCGCGAGTTCCCGGGCGCGCAGATCCTCGTGACCGGCGTCGAGGACCCGCACTCCCGTGCGCACAGCCCGAACGAGTCGCTGCACCTTGCGACATTCCACAACGCCATGCTCAGCGAGGCCATGCTGCTGCAGCGCCTCGACGCCTTGACGTCCGAGGCCTGACACCGGCGCTCACGCCGGCGCTGACACCCGCGCTGCGCCATCCGTCGGGGGCGCTCGTCGGGGCGGCATCCCCGGGGTGCACGCGCCTCTGGCGCCAATGGTGCGAAGCGGCGGTAGAATCTAAACACCGCCGCGCCACGCAGCTGGTGCGCCCACAGTCTAGGAGTGAGTCATGACCGACACGACGATCGCCGAATCCGCCACTCGAGCACACGGTGTGAGCCTCACCGATGCCGCTGCCGCGAAGGTCAAGAGCCTGCTGAGCCAGGAGGGGCGCGACGACTTGCGCCTGCGCGTCGCGGTGCAGCCGGGTGGATGCTCCGGCCTGATCTACCAGCTCTACTTCGACGAGCGCTTCCTCGACGGCGATGTCACCGTCGACTTCGACGGCGTCGAGGTCATCATCGACAGCATGAGCGTGCCCTACCTGGATGGCGCGAACATCGACTTCAAAGACACGATCACCGAGCAGGGCTTCACGATCGACAACCCGCAGGCTGCCGGCAGCTGTGCGTGTGGAGACAGCTTCAGCTGACGCTCGCGAACATTACGTCGCAAACGGGGAGGAGCTACGGCTCCTCCCCGTTTTGTCGTCCTGGAACTCCCCAGATCGTGCACGGAATTGTCGCGTCACATCCGCACCACGCTGGGGGAGTGGTCCGACTTGCCTGTGAGAATGCCGCTAGACTGGCCAAGTCACACCCGCGACACCGAAAGGTTTACCGTGCGCTCTCATCGTCGTATTCGCTGGGCCGCTATCCCCCTTGGGATTGCAGCCGCAGTGGTCCTGGCTGGTTGCACCACGCAGGAGCTGAATGGCTATCTGCCCGGCTTCGTCGATGGCGAAACCGCAACCACCAACCAGGCGGAGCGTGTCTCCGGTCTTTGGACTAACTCGTGGATTGTGTTGCTCATCGTGGGCTTCATCACGTGGGGTCTGATGCTCTGGGCTACCATCGCGTACCGTCGCGGCCGTGGTCAGAGCGGACTGCCCGTGCAGATGCGCTACAACATGCCCATCGAGATCTTCTACACGGTGATCCCGCTGATCCTCGTGCTGGGCTTCTTCAGCTTCACCGCCCGCGACCAGGCGGCCATCGAGACGCAGTGGGACGAGCCTGAGGTCTCGATCGCCGCGATCGGCAAGCAGTGGGCGTGGGACTTCCAGTACAACGGCGAGAAGGCCGACAACTCGGACGCCGTCTGGACCATGGGTGTGCAGGCCGTGGCCGCGCCCAACGGTGACATCGTCCAGGACGAGTTGCCGACGCTGGTGCTGCCGGTCGACAAGAAGGTCACCCTCGACCTGCGCTCGCGCGACGTGATCCACTCCTTCTGGGTCATCGACTTCCTGTACAAGAAAGACATGTACATCGGCCGCGACAACCAGTGGTCGTTCATTCCCACCCGTGAGGGCACCTTCGCCGGCAAGTGCGCCGAGCTGTGCGGCGAGTACCACTCGATGATGCTCTTCAACGTGAAGGTCGTCAGTGAGGCCGAGTACGAGGCGTACCTCGACGAGCTGCGCGCCAAGGGCAACACGGGCGACATCGACGAGGCCTACGAGCGCCTCCAGAACCTGCCTGGCACGGGCACCCCTGCCAGCATTGAATCGGAAGGTAAGTAGTCACCATGGCAACGCAGACTCTGCCGCCTCGTGAGACAACGATGCCGCCGCGCCAAGCGGCGTTGCTGAGCGCCTCGCGAGTTGAGCAAAAGGGCAATATCTTTGTCCGGTGGATTACTTCCACGGACCACAAGGTCATCGGGTACATGTACCTGATCGCCTCGGTGCTGTTCTTCATGATCGGTGGCGTGATGGCGCTGATCATCCGCGCCGAGCTGTTCCAGCCGGGCATGCAGATCGTGCCCACGATGGAGCAGTACAAC
>JAGQTK010000113.1 GCA_020439065.1 Microthrixaceae bacterium | reverse complement strand
CCTCGATGGGCGCGGTGACGCTCCTGGTCGGCGATCTCGACGCGATGACCCGCTACTACCGCGACGTCATCACGCTCACGGTCCTGGATGCCGCGGGCGACGCGGTCACACTCGGTCGCGCCGGGCGGCCCCTCGTCATCCTCCGCCATGCCCCCGCGCTGCGCCACGCGGGCGCGGGCTCGGCGGGCCTGTTCCACACCGCGATCCTGTTCGAATCGCAGCCCGCGCTCGCGGCGGCGCTGTACTCGCTCGCACGGCGGGCGCCGGGCACCTTCACCGGCAGCGCCGACCACCTGGTCAGCCAGGCGTTCTACGCCACCGACCCCGAGGGCAATGGCATCGAGCTGTACTGGGACCGCGACCGCACCGAGTGGTCGTGGACCCACGGGCAGGTCGAGATGGCCACCCTCGCGCTCGACCCGAACGCCTTCATCGCCGAGCACCTGAGCGCGGAGAGCGCGGAGGGCGCGGAGGGCGCGACGGCACGGGATGGCGCATCCATCGGTCACGTGCACCTCTCGGTCGGCGATATCGCGACGGCGCGTGCGTTCTATGTCGACGCCCTCGGCTTCGACGCGACCGCCACGCTCGGCAACCAGGCCCTGTTCGTCAGCGCGGGCGGGTACCACCACCACATGGCGATGAACGTGTGGAACTCGCGCGGCGCGGGCCCGCGGATGCCGGCGCTCGGCCTCGGCCGGATCGACCTTGTGCTGCCGGGTGCCGATGCGCTCGGCGAGGTCGCCCAGCGCCTCGCGCACCACGGTTTCGCGGTGCGCGACGACGGTCGCACGCTCAGCTTCGAAGACCCGTGGAACAACACCCTGCACGCCACCGCACCAGCCCGTGACGACGGGTAGACTGGGCGGGCACCCACCCCTCGACATTTCGGAGTCTCACGTGCCCACCATCGTCGTCGACGTCATGCCCAAGGCCGAACTTCTTGACCCGCAGGGCAAGGCGGTCAGCGGAGCGTTCGAGCGCCTCGGCCACACCCAGTTCAGCGCGGTCCGCATCGGCAAGCGCTTCGAGCTCACCGTCGATGGCGAAGTCACCGACGAGGTGCTCGCCAGCGCCCGCGAGATCGCCGAGCAGATGCTGTCGAACTCGGTCATCGAGGATGTCGTCGGCGTCAAGGTCGTCGACTGATGGCCCCCCGCATCGGCGTTGTCAGCTTCCCCGGCTCGCTCGATGACCGCGACGCGATCCGCGCCGTGCGCCTCGCCGGCGCCGAGGCCGTCTCGCTGTGGCACGGCGACCACGACCTCCAGGGCGTCGATGCGATCGTCCTGCCCGGTGGCTTCAGCTACGGCGACTACCTCCGCCCCGGCGCGATCGCTGCGATCGCGCCGATCATGCGCGAGGTGAAGGATGCCGCCGCCAAGGGGATGCCCGTGCTCGGCATCTGCAACGGCTTCCAGGTGCTCGTCGAGGCGCACCTGCTGCCCGGCGGGCTGATCCGCAACGCGAACCAGCAGTTCATCCGCCGCGATCAGCGCCTGACCGTCGAGAACTCCGACACGGCGTGGACCAGCGGCTTCTCGAACGGCCAGGAGATCGTCGTGCCGCTGAAGAACGGCGACGGCGGCTACATCGCCGACGCCGAGACCCTCAAGCGCATCAACGGTGAACGCCTCGTGGCCTTCCGCTACGCGGGCATCAACCCGAACGGCTCGCTCGATGACATCGCGGGCCTCACCAACGAGGCGGGCAACGTCGTGGGGCTCATGCCGCACCCCGAGCACGCGGTCGAGGCCGGTTTCGGGCCGAACACCGCGGCGGCGATGCGCTCCGGTGTCGACGGGCTGACGTTCTTCACGAGCGCGATCCGCTCGGTCGTGGGCGCCGCGGCGTAGGCCGCGCCGCGGAAGCGACCAGATCCGATCCGCGGCGACGCGGGAGAGGATCAGCGGCGCGGGAGACGATCAGCGACGCGGGATCGCGCCGCGCTCAGCCCGCGCGGTCCTGCGCCTGGTACTCGGCGATCAGCGCGTGCTCGCGCGCTCGCTTCGGGTACACGAAGTACACGAGCGCCGCGCCCGCGAGCACGGCGATCACCCCCGCGAGGTAGGCCCAGTTCTGGCCGACGAGGAACGACTCGCGTGCAGCCTCAGCGATGGCATCCGCGTATTTCGGATACTTCGCGCCGATGTTCTCGGCGCTGGCCAACGGGCGCACCAGCATGGTCTTCACGCTGTCGGTCACCTGCGCCGTGTCGGGCGAGGCGGCGATGCGCGCCAGGAACGCGTGCGCGTAGCCGGCCGTGAGCAAGAGCCCGAGGATCGACTGCATGATGGCACCGCCGAGGTCGCGCTGCAGATCGGCGGTGCCCGAGGCCATGCCCGCGCGGGTCACGGGCACCGAGCTTGTCAGCGAGTGTGACGCCGGGGTTCCCGCGAACCCGACGCCCGCGCCGATCAGCCCGTAGCCCAGGGCGATCGCCCAGTACTGCACGCCCTCACGCCACAACAGCAGCATCACGACGAAGCCCGCGGCGACGAAGCCGTACCCGAGCAGCAGCGTGAACCGCGCGCCCCGGGCCACGACCAGTCGGCCCGAGAGGGGGGCGCAGGCCACCATGAGCGCGGCCGCAGGCAGGATCGCGAGTCCAGACCCGAGCGTCGTGTACCCCAGCACGTTCTGCAGGAACTGCTGGCCGATGAACATCGCGCCCATCAGCACGCCGAACACGACCACGCCCGCGACCGCCGCGACCCAGAACGTGGGCCGCGCGGCGATGCGCAGGTCATACAGCGGCTGCTTCGCCCGCAGCTGGCGCCACACGAACGCGGCGAGCGCCGCCACCCCGATCGCGGCGAGCCCGAGCGCGAGCGCACCACCGGAGGGCACGCTCGCCAGGTTGATCGCCAGGATGAGTGCGCCCACGAGCACCGCGGCGAGGATGCCACCCAGGTTGTCGACGGGCTCGGTCGACTCGTTCGCGTGGGCGGGGACGAAGATCACCACCAACGGGATCGCGATGATGATCAGCGGGATCGTGATGAGAAACGATGCGCCCCACCACAGGTACTCGACGATGGCGCCGGCCAGCAGCGGCCCGATCGCCGAGACCGCGCCGCCGATCGCCGACCACAGCGCGATGGCCTTGGTGCGCGCCGCGCCCGACCACAGCGCGGTGATCAAGGCCAGCGTCGTCGGATACGCCATCCCGGCGGCGACGCCCCCGGCGATGCGGGCGAGGTTCAGGATCTCCATCGACGGCGCGAAGGCCGCCAGCACACCGGTGGGCAGCGAGAGGATGATGCCGAGCAGGAGCATTCGGCGCCGCCCGTAGCGGTCGCCGAGCGCGCCGAGCCACAGCACGGAGCCTGCAAGCCCGAGCGAGTAGCCGAGCGCGACCATGTCGAGCTGGGTCTGCGAGGCATCGAAGGCGCGACCGATGTCGGGCAGCGCGATGTTCGCGACCGCGAGGGGCACGTTGGCGATCGCCGCGACGAGGATCAGGGTGCCGAGCACCAGCGCGGCGCGCGCGGGCCGCGCACCTTGCACCGGCGCCGCGGTAGCGGCAGCGCCTACGGAACCCTCCGCATCCGCAGCCCCGTTGCTCTCGGGAATCATGTTCGCTCCCTGCCCTGACCCGGCCATCCGCGGCGACGCCGACGAGGCTGCGCGTGCGCCGAGAGTACCAGCGGCGCTGCGGCGCCGAGCACGCGGGGGTGCCTCTTGTGCCACACGAGGCACGCGCGTAGCGTCCGGGCTCATGACGCACGATCCCGAGCGAGGCGACGGCGGCGGCGACGCCGCGACCGCGGCGAAGCGCTGGCTGATCGGGGAGCCGCTGCGCACCGAACAGGCCCACGGGCAACTGCTGCCCAAGGGCCTCGCACTGCCGATCTTCGCCTCCGATGCGCTCTCGTCCGTTGCCTACGCCCCGCAGGAGCTGCTGATGATCCTGCTCACCGGCGGGCTGGCGTTTCTCGCATTCAGCCCGTGGGTGGCCGCCGCGGTTGTGCTGCTCCTGATCGTCGTCGTGATCAGCTACCGCCAGCTCATCAAGGCCTACCCCTCTGGCGGCGGCGACTACGAGGTCGCGCAGAAGAACCTCGGCAACAAGGCCGGCGTCGTCGTGGCCGCAGCGCTGCTGGTCGACTACGTGCTCACGGTCGCCGTGTCGGTCGCCTCGGGGGTCGACAACCTCATCTCGGCCATCCCCGAGATCCATGCGTGGCGGGTCGAGTTGGCCGTGGGCTTTGTCGTGCTGATCATGGCCGTCAACCTGCGCGGCGTGCGCGAGGCGAGCCGCGCCTTCGCCGTGCCGACCTATCTGTTCATCGGCTCGGTGGGACTGATGGTGATCGTCGCCCTCGTCCGCACGGCGCTCGGCGACCCGCCCGTCGCCTCGAGCGCCGAGTTCGGCGTGCAGGCCGCAGACCTCTCGCAGGCGGCCGTGCTGCTGCTCGTGCTGCGCGCGTTCTCGAGTGGATGCTCCGCCCTCACCGGCGTCGAGGCGGTATCGAACGGCGTCCCGGCCTTTCGGCTGCCGAAGATCCGCAACGCACAGGCGACGCTGACGCTCATGGGCGGCATCGCCGTCGTGCTGTTCGCCGGGCTCACCGCGGTGGCGCTGATCTCGGGCGTGCACTACGCCGAGAACCCGTGCCACCTGATCGGCTTCGACTGCGAAGCCCAGCCGCAGCCGAGCCTGATGGCGCAGGTCGCGGCGGCGACGTTCGGCGCGGGATCGCTCCCCTTCTACATCGTCCAGGCCGCCACCGCCGCGGTGCTGCTGCTGGCGGCCAACACGGCCTTCAACGGCTTCCCCCTGCTCGGCTCGGTGCTCGCCCGCGACGGCTATGCGCCGAAGGCGCTGAACACCCGCGGCGACCGGCTGGTGTTCTCGAACGGCATGGTGCTGCTCGGTCTCGGCGCGATCGGGGTCCTGCTCCTGTTTCGCGCCAACCTCACCCAGCTGATCCAGCTCTACATCATCGGCGTGTTCGTCTCCTTCTCACTCGGACAGATCGGGATGGTGCGGCACTGGCGACGCATCATGCGCGGGATGCACGGGCGGGGCCAGAAGGCCAAGCAGGGCCGGCACGAGGCCCGGGTGGGGCTCGTGATCAACGCCTCGGGCGCCACCCTCACCGCGATCGTGCTCGTGGTGGTGACGATCACGAAGTTCACGCACGGCGCCTGGATGGTGTTCGTCGCGATCCCGATCCTCGCCATCGGGATGCTCGGCATCCACCGCTACTACGCCAACGTGGAACGCGAGATCCGGGTCGATGACCGCACGCACTTCGGTGCCGCGGGCGACATCGCGCTCATCCTCGTCGGCCACCTCCAAAAGCCGGTGGTCAAGGCGATCGACTACGCGCTCGCGGCACGGCACGATCAGACCATCGCCGTGCACGTCTCGACCGACCCGGCGCAGAGCGAGCGGCTGCGCGAGGAGTGGGCCGAGCACGAGATCCCCGTCCCGCTCGTGATCATCGACTCGCCGTTTCGCACCTTCGCCGCCCCGGTGGCGGCGTTCATCCGCCGGTACCGGGCCGAGCACGGCGCGAGCGTGGTCACCGTGTACCTGCCGCAATACATCGTCGGCCACTGGTGGGAGAAGCTCCTGCACAATCGCCGCGCCCGTCGGCTCGCGGGGCAGCTCATGCTCGTGCACGGCCTGACGATCACGCTCGTGCCCTGGCTGCTGGATTCCTCCGACCTCCTCGCCAGCCGCCGTTCGCGCCCCCTCCTCGGCCAGGATCGCTCCGGCGTCCCCGGTCCCGACGCCCCCTCGCGCCGCCACCGCGGCGGCGAACCCCCGGTAGGATAGGACGCGTCCGGCACCCCCTCGATTTCTGGAGCTCAGCCGCGTGTCTGCATCGAACGAAACCCACACCTCCGCGGCATCCGTCAAGATCGCCGATACCGTCGCCAACGCCGAGGCGACCCCCGAGCTTGACCAGCCCTTCGAGGCGCTGGGGCTGACGGCCGGCGAGTACGAGCGCATCCGCGAGATTCTCGGCCGCCGCCCCACCAGCGGTGAGCTGGCGATGTACTCGGTGATGTGGGAGCACTGCTCCTACAAGTCGTCGAAGGTGTACCTGCGCCAGTTCGGCGACAAGGTCACCGAGAAGATGCGCGAGAAGCTCATGGTCGGGATTGGCCAGAACGCCGGCGTCGTCGACGTGGGCGAGGGCTGGGCCGTCACGTTCAAGGTGGAAAGCCACAACAGCCCGAGCTTCATCGAGCCCTTCCAAGGCGCGGCCACGGGCGTCGGCGGCATCGTCCGCGACATCATCTCGATGGGCGCTCGGCCGCTGGCCGTCATGGACACGCTGCGGTTCGGGGCGATCGATCACCCCGACACCCGGCGGGTACTTTCC
>JAGQTK010000112.1 GCA_020439065.1 Microthrixaceae bacterium | reverse complement strand
GGTGGGCCCGAGCACGATGTGATCGAGCTTCGCGTTCGGATCGCCGGCCTCGCGGCGGCCGCCCGCGGCGACGTCGTGCCAGGCGGTGTAGCCGATGCCGAGCGCGCCCACCGTGCGGGCCGTCGCCTCCTCGGCGAGCGCGTCGGCGAGCATCGCGCGCAGGGCCACCGGGGCGCTGCGCACGAGCGCCGGGTCGTAGGGGTCGTCGATGGTGACGCCGCGGCCGGCCCACTCACGCATGAGCTCGAGGTAGCGCTCGCGCCGCCAGCCGCCCGGGTGACCGTACATCCGGGCCTTGGGTCGGGTGTCGGCCTGCTGTGGGCCGCGCGTGCGCCACCCCGACCAGTCGCCGCCGCCCTCCGCCCCGGAGCCCTGGGCACCCGTGCCGCCGGCGCTCGCACCGGCGCCGCCGGGAGCGCCCGAACCCGCGCCGAAGCCGTGCCCGCGGTCGTACGACGCGCGCCCCGCGGCGGTGCCGACGAGCTCCCATGCGCGCTGCACGGCGATGAACGCCATGGCGTCGCCGCCGGTGTCGGGGTGCGTGGCGCGCAGGCGCAGGCGATACGCGCGCTTGAGCGCTTCCTCGTCGGCGTCGGGTGCGACGCCGAGCACCTCGTACGCGGACGCCGAAAGCGGGCTGTCGAACACGCCGTGCCTCCCGAAACCACGCCCCTTGCGTGCGGCTTACAGGTTACCCGAGCCCGAGCGGAATCGATCCCCGAATCCCCTTGGCCGAACGCGTCCGGCGTCCGCGCGGTGTCCGGGCGCGGAAGCGTCGGTGAACGGGCGGGGAGCGGCGCGCAAACCCGGCCGTTTCGGGCAGCTCGTCCTGCTTGACTGGCCGCTGGCCGCGCCCGAGTGGTCATCACCGGAGGAGCAGTTTTCGTGTCATCCGCATCACCGTCCCGCCGCTCGTTCCTGCGCTTCTCGGCGGTGGGTGGCGCCTCCGCGCTCGTCGGTGCGGCCGCCGCGCTCGGTGCACAATCCCTGCTCGCGCCCGCCGCCGCCACCGAGGGGCAGCCGGACTCCACCCCGCGCACCGCGCCCGTTTCGGGCACCCTCGTCACCTCGGACGGCGTGCAGCTTGTCGCCGCCCTCGAAATCTTCGGCGCCGACGGCACGCGCCACTCGCGCGTCCAGTCCGATCTGCTGGGGCGGTTCGACGTCGTCCTGCCGCTCGGCGAATGGACCTTCGTCTTCTCACGCGGCTACGAGTACGAGCGCAAACTCGTGCCCGTCGCGCTGAACGACCGCTTACGCAAGAATCTGGGCGCGGTCACGCTGCGCCGGCACATCGACCTGGCCGCCGCGGGCTGGTTCGCCGGCGATCTGCATCAGCACAGCAGCCACAGCGACGGCTACCAGGCGGTCGGGGCCGTCATGTTGTCAGCGGTCGCCGGCGGCATGGATTGAGGCGTGGTCACCGACCACAACACCACCGCGGGCACCGCGGAGTGGCTGCACGGCGAGCGCCTCTTCGTGGCGCCGCCCATGCGCTACCTGCCGATCCCCGGCTGCGAGATCACGACCGACCGCGGCCACTTCAACCTGATCGGCGCCGACGTGTCGATCGACCACGCCACCGCCGCCGGGACATCCGACACCGCGCGCATTCTGGCGGAGGCGAAGGCGAGCGGGGGTCTCCTGCAGCTGAATCATCCGCACCTGCAGAGCCCGATGGGATTTCTCGATTGGGAGCTGCTGCCGGAGTTCGATCTGCTCGAAGTGTGGAATGGCAAGGGCCAGCCGAACGCCTCGACAAACGCCGAGGCGAAGCAGACCTGGTACGAGCTCCTGAATCAGGGCATCTTCATCGCCGCGAGCTGCGGCAGCGACAATCACGACGTCACCGGCGGCTACATGTGGGCGCGCGACGGCGACGCGTGGATGAATCGCGGCCTGTTCTCGGGCTCGCCCGCCGTGTACGTCGAGACCGGCGCGACACCCTCGCGCGACGAGGTGCTCGCGGCACTGGGTCAGGGCCGCTCGTTCATCACCAACGGCCCGCTGCCGCGCTTCGCCCTCGCCGGCCGCGGCCCCGGTTCGCGTGTCACGCCCGGTGAGCTCGAGGTCACCGTGGCGGTCACCGACGTGCGCGGCCTCGAGCGGGTGGACGTGATCGTGAACGGCGAGGTTCGTCACCAGCACGCGTTCGCAGGGGAGCGCGACGGCGCGCTCTCGTTCAGCTTCGCCGGCGCGGCCGGCGATTGGTGCCTCGTCGAGGCCTTCGGGGCTGATGGCGGCTATGCCCTCACGAACCCCGTCTTCGTCGACACCGCTTCCCCCACCCAATGAATGGAACCCGACTCATGAACCGCCTCGCCTCCACCCTCGCCGTCACCGGCGCGACCGCCCTGGCCGCACTCACGCTCACCGGCTGCGGCGCCGACGCCACGCCGACCTTCACGAAGGATGCCGCCGACGAGACACCCGTCGTCGTCACGCTGAGCGCCACCGACATCGACGACGTCCCGCTGGCAGACGGCACCGTCCGCGTGCTCGGCGACGACGCCAGCGCCATGGAAGTGTTCGAGTGGTTCTTCGAGCAGAACGATGTCGCTTTCACCCACGACGGCGGGCTCATCAAGGTGGTCGGCGACCTGGCCGGCGATCAGACCCAGGGCTGGATGATCTACGTCAACGACGAGAAAGCGCAGGTTGGCGCAGCATCGCTGATCCCGAATGACGGCGACGTCATCGAGCTGCGGTTCGTCGATTACGCGTCCCTGAGCTGATCCCGCCCGAGCGTTCGCGGGCCTCGTTCCCGAGCATCGCCTCGATCATCGTGGGAGCCGCTCGGCTAGTGTCGTGACAGGCGAGACGGCCTTGCCAACGACGATGCATGCGAGAAGAACCGAGGGCGCGATGACGCACAACAACGAGGCCGGCGCCCGCGCGGGCGTGATGATCGTCGGCAGCACCACCGCAGACCTGACGACCTTTTCACACCGCCTGCCCGCGCGCGGCGAGACCATCCACGGCGACGCGTTCACCCTCGTGCTCGGGGGCAAGGGCGCGAACCAGGCGGTGGCCGTCGGCCTCGCCGGGGCCGACGCACACTTCGTCTCGTGCGTGGGCGATGACCTCTTCCACGACATGGTCGTGGAAAGCCTCACCGAGGCGGGCGTGCACATCGAGCACCTGCGCACCGTTGCGGGCCCGACCGGGATCGCGCACATCCGCGTCGACGACTCGGGCGAGAACGACATCGTGATGGTGCCGCTTGCCAACTCGGCCCTCAGCGCCGAGCAGATCGATCGCGCTTTCGACGCGCTCGAGGGGCGCTGCTCAGTGCTGCTGACCCAGTTGGAGATCCCGGCCGCCCTCTCCAGCCACGCCGTGCGCACCGCGCGGCAGCGGGGGCTCACCGTGGTGCTCGACCCTGCGCCGGCGGTGCCGCTGGACGAGGGCCTTTGGCAACACATCGACATCGTCACACCCAATGAGACCGAGGCGGGGGTGCTCACCGGCATCCACGTCACCGATGTCGACACCGCGGCCGAGGCGGGCGCCTGGTTCCTCGCCCGCGGGGCGGGCGCCGCGCTGATCACGCTCGCCAGCGCCGGCGCGCTCCTGGTCACCCCCGAGCACACCACGCACTTCCCCTCGATCCCCGTCACCGCGGTCGACACCACGGCCGCCGGCGACAGCTTCGCGGGCTACCTCGGGGCGAGCCTCGCGCTCGGGATGCCGCTGCCGGACGCCATCCGCCGGGCCGGCGCCGCGGGGGCCATCACGGTGACGCGCCGCGGCGCCTCGCCCAGCCTGCCGCACCGCGAGGAGGTCGACGCCCTCCTGGCCCAGCACAACCCCGAACACGCCGGTTGATACACCACAACAACGCCCCGACCGGGCACCTCGTGGCGTTCACCCCCGCGGATCTCGCTACAACGCGAGCTCGGCGGCGAGTGCCCTGAGCAGGGGCATGGGATCGTCGGCCCCGGGCAGTGACTGCACGCACACGTGGTCGGCGCCAGCGTCGAGCTGCGCGTGCACGGCGGCGGCCAGCACCGCGGGCGAGCCGTGCGGGGTGAGTGCGTCGACCGCGGCATCCCGCACGCCATCGTCGAGATCCGCCGCTGCGAACCCGTGTGCCTCGAGCGTGCGCCGGTAGTTCGCGAGCCCCATGTACCGCGAGAGGAACGCGCGGCCCGTTGCCCGCGCCGTCACGGGGTTTTCATCGAGGATGAGGCGCTGCTCGGGTGCGATGAGCACGTCCGGCCCCACGAGCTCTCGGGCGAACGCCGTGTGCGCGGCGGTGGTGAGGTAGGGGTGCGTCCCCGCCGCGCGCGTCGCCGCGAGGCGGAGCGTTCGCGGCCCGAGCGCCGCGATCACCCGGCGGTGCACGGGGACGCCGTGCGCGTCCAGCTCATCAAGGTAGCGCACGAGCGCCGCGTACGGCTGCTCGAAGCGCTCGCCGATGGCCTCGCGGTGCCCGATGCCGATGCCGAGCATGAAGCGCCCGGGGTGCACGGCTTCGATCCGGTGGAACGACGCCGCCGTCTCGGCCGCGGGCGCGGTCCAGATGTTCACGATGCCGGTCGAGACGATCAGGTGCTCGCTCGCGTCGAGGAGCGCCTGCGCGCCGGCCAGGTCGGCAGCGGGCGAACCGCCGATCCACAGCGCGCCGTAGCCGAGGCCCTCGACGAGCGCCGGAAGCTCCGGGGCGATCGTGGTCGAGGTCCCCGAGCGCCAGACGCCCACCCGCCCGAGGTTCGGGGCGGCCGCGGCGGATGCTGCGGCTTCGGTGCGTGTACCGGGCGCGGTGTGCTCGTGTGCAGTGCTCATGTGTCAGCTCCAGAGTTCGGGGGTCGGTCGGTATGAGAACGCGTCGTCGGCGAGGGCCGGCGGCAGCGCGGCAAGGCTGTGCGGCACCCACCGCGGCGCACGATCCTTGTCGATCAGCTGCGCACGGATGCCCTCGAGAAGGTCCGGCTGCGTGTCGGCGAACCACAGCACCAGCCCATACTCCTGCGCCAGCGCGGCCCGCAGGTTTGGCGCGTCGCGTACGCGGCACACCGCCTCGAGGGTGATCACCAGGCTCGTCGGCGAGCAGGCTTCCAGCGCATCCGCGCAGGTGGATGCCGCGGCCCGCCCGTCCGCACGAAGCGCTCGGGCGATCGCACCGACCGTGGGGGCCGCGAAGGCCGGGTCGATCCACGCTCGAGCGCTCGCGAGCGCGGCCGGGCCGGGGTCCTCGGTGAACGGCTCGATCGCCGCGAGCACGGCCGCGCGCTCCAGCGGCCGCCCCGCGCGCGCGGCTGTCGCGCGCAGCGCATGCTGCAGTTCGTCGAGCCGGGCGCTGGGCACGAACACGTCCGCGAATCCGGCGTAGATCGCATCCGCAGCATCCATCGTCGCGCCCGTGAGCGCGAGATATTCGCCGAGGCGCCCCGGGGCGTGCGCGCACAGCCAGCTGCCGCCCACATCCGGGGTCAGGCCGATCCGGGTCTCGGGCATGGCGATGGCCGAGCGCTCGGTCACGATGCGCACCGCAGCGTGCCCCGCGAGCCCGACACCCCCGCCCATGGTGACCCCGTCGGCGAGCGCCACGATCGGCACCGGGTGCTCGGCGATCGCGGCATTGAGCGCGTATTCGCGGGCAAAGAACCTGCGCACCTGACCGCGCTCGCCGGCACGGATATGCGCGGCCAGGGCGCGCACATCGCCGCCCGCGCACAGCCCGCGCTCGCCGGCGCCGCGCAGGAGCACGACGCGCACCGCAGGGTCGTCGCGCCAGGTGTCAAGGGCCGAAGCAAGCGCATCGATCATCTCGAGCGAGAGCGCGTTCAGCGCTTCGGGGCGGTTCAGCGTCAGCTCGGCCAGCCCGTGCCTGACGCGGCGCAGCACACGGTCATCGGGTGCGGTCATGGGCCAACGCTAGCGCGAGTCGCGCGCACATCGGCCGCCGGTGGGCGTGACGAGGCGCACGTGCCGCCGCTTTCGGCAAAGATGGGAGGATCGCACACCCATCGAGAGGCCGCTACATGCCCGAAGGACAGATCCTCGAATTCTCGGGGCTCACCAAGCGCTTCGGCGCGGTGACCGCCATCGAGAGCGTCTCGGCGCGCGTCGAGCCCGGTGTGGTGACCGGCTTTCTCGGGCCCAACGGTGCGGGCAAGACCACCACGCTTCGCATCCTCCTCGGGCTGGTGCGTGCCAGCACCGGCACCGCGACGATCGGCGGGGTCGCGTACGCCGAGCTGAAGCATCCGCTGCGCACCGTCGGCGCCGCCCTCGAGGCAACCAGCTTTCACCCCGCGCGCACGGCGCACAACCACCTGAAGATCATGGCGCAGGCTGCGGGCATCCCCCTTTCGCGCATCGAAGCGTCACTGGCGATGGTGGGGCTCGAATCGGTCGCGGATCGCAAGGTCGGCGGCTTCTCGCTCGGGATGCGCCAGCGGCTCGGCCTCGCCGCCGCGCTGCTG
>JAGQTK010000111.1 GCA_020439065.1 Microthrixaceae bacterium | reverse complement strand
CTTCGAGGCGCAGCGTGCCTCGCGCCAGGCGGAGATCGCCGAGGAAGAGGCATCCCGCGCAGAGATCATCCCGCCCGCCGAGATGCTCGCCGCGCTGAAGGAGTGGTGGGAGCCGCTCATGCGCCGCGGCAAGATCTTCCGCGACGGGATCGGCGGTCCGGTGCGCTATACGATCGGCGAGCTCGACATGGTCGCCGACTTCCCGAAGGCGAAGCTGCGCGAGTACGCGGGGGAGGAGACCAACTACTGGTTCCGGATTCCCGCCGACCTCGTCTCGACGAACATCCGCGACCACGAGGTCGACTGGTCGAATTCGATCTTCCTCTCGATGCAGTTCGAGACCGGCCGCGTCGGCAAGTTCAACGAGTTTCTCTACACCTTCATGAAGTGCCTCTCGCGCGACCGCATCGAGTACGTCGAGAACTGGTACTCGGAGCAGGCCGACACCTCGGAAGACATCCAGTTGGACGACTGGGTGCTGCAGCGCCGCTGCCCGCACCTGCGCGCCGACCTCTCGAAGACTGGCAAGGTCGAGGACGGCGTCCTCACCTGCAGCCTGCACGACTGGAAGTGGGACCTCGCCACCGGCAAGTGCCTCACCACGCACGGGCACACGATCCGCGCCGAGAAGACGGGCGAGGAACTCACCCGCGAGGCGCTCGCGCCCGCCGAGGCCTAAGCCGCACCGCGCAGCGTGATCGCACGTGTCGATGAAGCTCCGACGACTGCTGGCGATGTTCTCGCTCTGGGCGCCCGCGCTTGTGATCGTGGTGACCTGGGGGATCTGGGCGGACCGGCTGCCGAAGCAGTTGCCGACGCACTGGGGCGCAAGCGGGCCGGCCGATGCGGCCACGAGCGCGCCCGTGGTGTTCTGGTGGCTCTTCGGGGTCGCGATGGCGACCGCGGCGGTGGGCACGGTCCTGCTCGCGCGGCAGTTCACGGGACGCTGGGTGCAGCGCGCCATCGGCGGCATCGCGGGGGCCGTCGCGGCGTTCGTCATGGGCGTGTGGCTCTCGTGCACGGTGCCCGCACTCGGGGTCGCCGACCCGTACACGGTCGAGCTTGGCCCCTGGCTGCTGATCGCGCTGGCGCTGTACCTGTACGGCCTCATCCCGCTGTGCCTTCTTCCCAAGGGCACGCGCCCGCCGGTGGAGCTGACGGACGCGCCGCCGATCGCGGCGGTGCACATCGCCGAGGGCGAGCGGGTCACGTGGAGCCGCACCCTGTCGTCGTGGCTGTTCATCGCGGCGGCGATCCTCATGCTCGCGCTCGTGATCGTCCTCCTCCTGCCGGCGCTGCAAGGGGCCGAGGCGGTCGCCTCGCTGCTGTTCGGCGGCGTCGTCGCCGTCGCCGCGCTCCTGCTCGTGGTCGCGCTCTGCGCCTTCCGCGTCACCATCGACGAGCGGGGTTTGCGGGTGCGCTCGTTGACGCTCGGCGTCCCGATCGGGCGCGTCCCGCTCTCCGAGATCGCGACCGTGGAGGCTGCCGAGTTGGAGCCGACGCACTGGGGTGGCTGGGGCTACCGGGTCATGCCCGGCCGCTCGGCGCTCATTTTGCGCCGTGGCCCGGGCCTTGTGATCACGCGCCGCGACCAGCGGCAGTTCGCGATCACGCTTGATCGGCCGGAGGAGCCCGCCGCCATCCTGCTCGGGCTGATGCAGCAGCAGGGTGCGGGCGAGTGGCCCGGCGCAAAACGACGCTGAACACTCCGTTATGATGAAGTGACAAGCAACCTTTAAGACCGTCCAGAGAGGCGGAGAAGGGAGCGGCACATGAGCACGCGCACCGTGCTGCAAGAGGCCGACATCGCCCGAGCGCTGACTCGGATCTCCCACGAGATCCTTGAGTCCAACCGTGGCGCCGAGGGCCTCGTCATTCTCGGCATTCCGACCCGCGGGGTAGAGCTGGCCCAGCGCATCGCCGCGCTCATCGCCGGCATCTCCGGCGTCGAAGTGCCAGTCGGCGCGCTCGACGTGACGATGTACCGCGACGACCTCGCTCGAAACCCCACGCGTACGCCGCGCCCGACGACGATCCCCGAGGGCGGCATCGACGGCCGGGTGGTGGTGCTGGTGGATGACGTGCTGTTCTCGGGTCGCAGCATCCGCGCGGCCCTCGACGCGCTGCAGGACGTCGGCCGCCCCGCGGCGGTGCGACTCGCGGCGCTGATCGACCGCGGGCACCGCGAGCTGCCGATCCGCCCAGATTTTGTCGGCAAGAACCTGCCGAGCGCGAAGAGCGAGCGCATCAACGTGCGCCTGCAGCAGATCGATGGCGTTGAAGAGGTGACGATCGAAGGATGAGCGCGCTCACCCACCTGCTCGACACGAAGACCCTGAGCCGCGAGCGCGCGCTCGAGATCCTCGATGTCGCCGAAGACATGGCCGACACGCAGCAGCGCGAGGTCAAGAAGCTGCCGACCCTGCGTGGCAAGACCGTCGTCAACCTCTTCTTCGAAGACTCGACGCGCACCCGCATCTCGTTTGAGGCGGCATCCAAGCGCCTGAGCGCCGATGTGATCAACTTCTCGGCCAAGGGCTCGAGCGTGTCGAAGGGCGAGAGCCTGCAGGACACCGCGCAGACGCTGCAGGCTCTGGGGGCTGACGCCGTCGTGATCCGCCACGGCGCCTCGGGCGCGCCGCGCACGCTCGCGGAGAGCGGCTGGATCTCGGCCGGTGTGATCAACGCCGGCGACGGCACGCACGTTACGAGCACCCCACGCAGGCGCTGCTGGACGCCTTCACGATTCGCAAGCGGCTGCACGGCGCCGCGAGCCGCGGCCGCGACCTCGACGGCATCGCCGTGACGATCGTGGGCGACATCCTGCACTCGCGGGTCGCCCGCTCGAACGTGTGGCTGCTGCACACCCTCGGTGCATCGGTGACGCTGGTTGCCCCGCCGACGCTCGTTCCGCAGGATGTCTCTGCCTGGCCGGTGCGCGTCGAGTACGACCTCGACGCGGCCATCGCGCAGGGGCCGGACGCGCTGATGATGCTGCGCATCCAGCTCGAGCGCATGCGCGCCGCGTTCTTCCCCAATGAACGCGAGTACACCCGGCTGTGGGGCCTCGACGATGGGCGCCTGGCGGCGCTCCCGCTCGGTACGATGGTTCTGCACCCCGGCCCGATGAATCGCGGTCTCGAGATCTCGTCGGCGGCCGCAGATTCGGCCCGGTCGACGGTGCTCGAGCAGGTTTCCAATGGTGTGGCCGTTCGCATGGCGGCGCTGTACCTGCTGCTGGCGGGCGACCGAGAGGGTGAACGATGAGCGAAAACTTCCTGATCCGTGGCGCGAGCGTCGAGGGTGGCGCGATCCGCGACATCCGTGTCGAGGGCACGAGCATCGTCGAGGTGGGCACCGCACTGGACGCCGCGGGTGCCCGCGTCATCGACGCCGACGGCCTGATCGCCCTGCCCGGACTCGTCGATCTGCACACGCACCTGCGCGAGCCCGGCTACGAGGCATCCGAGACGATCCTCACCGGCACGCGCGCGGCCGCCGCGGGCGGCTTCACCGCCGTGTTCGCCATGCCCAACACGTCACCCGTGGCCGACACCGCCGGAGTGGTCGAGCAGGAGCTCGCCCTGGGGCTGGCCGCCGGCTACGCCACCGTGCAGCCCATCGGCGCCGTCACCGTCGGCCAGCAGGGCGAGCGACTCGCCGAGCTTGGCGCCATGGCGCGCTCGCGGGCGAACGTGCGCGTGTTCAGCGACGACGGGTTCTGCGTCTGGGACCCGCTGATCATGCGGCGCGCGCTCGAGTACGTGAAGTCCTTCGGCGGCGTGATCGCGCAGCACGCGCAGGACCCGCGCCTGACCGAGGGCGCGCAGATGAACGAGGGCTCCGTCTCTGCGGAGCTCGGCCTCACCGGCTGGCCGGCGGTCGCCGAGGAGTCGATCATCGCGCGCGATGTGCTGCTCGCCGAGCACGTCGGCTCACGCCTGCACGTGTGCCACCTCTCCACCGCCGGCTCGGTCGACATCATTCGCTGGGCCAAGGCGCGCGGCATCAACGTCACCGCCGAGGTCACGCCGCATCACCTGCTGTTGACCGACGAGCTCGTGCGCGGCTACGACGCCCGCTACAAGGTGAACCCGCCGCTGCGCCGCGAGGAGGATGTGCTCGCCGTGCGCGCCGGCCTTGCCGACGGCACCATCGACATCGTCGCGACCGACCACGCGCCGCACCCGGCGGAGGCGAAGAGCTGCGAATGGCAGGCCGCCGCGAACGGCATGGTCGGGCTCGAATCGGCCATCCACATCGTGCAGCGCGTCATGGTCGACGAGGGCCTGCTCTCGTGGGCGGATGTCGCGCGCGTCATGTCGCGCACGCCCGCCCGGATCGGGGGGATCACCACGCACGGCACGCCGATCTCGGCGGGCGCCCCTGCCGAGATCACGCTCTACGACCCGAGCGGCAGCCGGGTGTTCGGCACCGCTGATCTGCACGGCCGCAGCCACAACTCGCCCTACCTCGGCACCTCGCTGCCGGGGCGGGTCGTCACGACCATGCACGACGGCTACCTGACCGTCGACGACGGTGTGCTCGTGGACGCCGAGACCGTGGCCGCACACGCGGCGCGCGTCGCGGCCGGACGCGTCGGCCACACGGACGCAGCCCCAGGGGCCCGCGTATGAGCCAGCCCATGGCCGTCGGCGTGATGCTCGGCGTCGCTGCGCTCATCCTCGGGCTCATGCTCTGGGGCTGGATGCGGCGCCGGCGTCGCGACTCGGGGATCATTGCCCCGCTCGACACCCGGACGGCCGCGCAGCGCGAGAGCGACGGCGGCTTCACCGAGGCGGGCCTCTACGTGGCATCCACCGCCCACGGGGAGCCCCTGGAGCGCCTCGCGATCGCCGGCCTCGCCTTTCGGACGAAGGCGGCCGTGACGGTCTCGCCAGCCGGCGTCGCCCTCGAGCTCGCGGGGGAGCGGCCCGTGCTGTTCACCCCCGACATGCTCGTCGGCGTCGACCGGGCCACCTGGACCGTCGGCCGCGTCGTCGAGCCGGACGGTCTCGTGCTGATCGCCTGGCGCACGGCGCTCGGCGTCGTGGTCGATTCCTACCTCCGCCTGCACAGCGACCCTCGGGCGCTCATCGCCCGCATCGGCGCGCTCGTGCCCACCATCACCCCTTCCGCCTCGCCATCCACAGAGAGCACCGAATGACTCCCGAACCTGCGAACACTCGCTCCACACGCCGCTTCGAGCCCGCCGTCCTGGTGCTCGAGGACGGCAGCCGATTCACCGGCCAGGCCTACGGCGCCCGCGGCACCACCGTCGGCGAAGTGGTCTTCGCCACCGGGATGACCGGCTACCAGGAGACGCTCACCGACCCCTCCTACGTCGGGCAGATCGTGCTCATGACGGCGCCCCACATCGGCAACACCGGTGTGAACCGCGAAGACATGGAGTCGGACCGGATCTGGACTGCGGGATTCATCGTCCGCGACCCCTCGCGGATCGTCTCGAACTTCCGTGCCGAGGGCTCGCTCGACGATGAGCTCGAAAGCGGGGGCGTGGTCGGCATCAGCGGTGTCGACACCCGAGCGATCACGCGCCGCATCCGCAGCACCGGGAGCCTGCGCGGCGGGATCTTCTCCGGCGCGGCAGCCGGTCTCGACGCGCAGGAGCAGCTTCGCCAGGTGATGGATGCCACGCCCATGCTCGGGCGCAATCTCTCGGCCGAGGTATCCACCCCCGAGCCGTACCGCGTCTCGCACCCGGGCGAATCGCTCGGCACGATCGCCGTGATCGACCTCGGCATCAAGCGCTCCACCACCCAGTTCCTCGTCGAGGCCGGGTTCGATGTGCTCGTGCTGCCGGAGTCCACCACCGCGCAAGAGCTGTTCGCGCTGCAGCCCGACGCCGTGTTCTTCTCGAACGGCCCGGGCGACCCGGCCGCCAGCGACCGCCACGTCGAGCTGCTGCAGGAGATCCTGCGCGCGCGCATGCCCTACTTCGGGATCTGCTTCGGCAACCAGCTGCTCGGCCGCGCGCTGGGCTTCGGCACCTACAAGCTGCAGTTCGGGCATCGCGGCATCAACCAGCCGGTGCTCGACAAGAGCACGGGGCGCGTCGAGATCACGAGCCAGAACCACGGCTTCGCGGTGGATGCCCCGATCGAGGGCGTCGTCGAATCGCCCGCCGGCTTCGGCCCGGTCGAGGTCACGCACTTCTCGCTCAACGACGACGTGGTGGAGGGCCTGCGGGCACTCGACTACCCCGCATTCTCGGTCCAGTACCACCCCGAATCGGCGGCGGGTCCCCGCGACGCCAAGTATCTCTTCGCGCGCTTCCGCGACATGGTGCTCAACAACAAGAAGGACGCATAACTCATGCCAAAGCGCGACGACATCAAGAGCGTCCTGGTCATCGGCTCCGGCCCGATCGTCATCGGCCAGGCGTGCGAGTTCGACTACTCGGGCACGCAGGCC
>JAGQTK010000110.1 GCA_020439065.1 Microthrixaceae bacterium | reverse complement strand
TACCGACATCACCAGCAGGGTGTCGAAGTCGCGCAGCAGTTCCAGGTAGGGATCCAGCGGGGTGCCGGGTTTGATGGCCAGTCCGGCCATGCCGCCGGCCGCGCGGATGTCGCGGGCCACCGCCGCCGGGTCCTCGGCGGCCTCGACGTGGAAGGTGACGTTGTGCGCGCCGGCCTCGGCGTAGCCCGGGGCCCAGCGCCCGGGGTCGGTGATCATCAGGTGGCAGTCCATCGGGACTTTTGCCACCTTGAGCAGGCTCTCCACCACCACCGGGCCCATCGTCAGGTTGGGCACGAAGTGGTTGTCCATCACGTCGACGTGCAGCCAGTCGGCGTTGTCGACGGCGGCGACCTCGTCGGCCAGGTGGGCGAAGTCGGCGGTCAGAATCGACGGCGCGATCATGGGCTGGGCGGGAGTGCGTGACACGCCCCTCAGGTTACTGGCAGTTCTCCGACCGTTCAGCCCCCGGCCTGCTCAGAAAGGTCGCGGTGGCCACGCGACGCCGACAGGTCTACGCTGGTTCATGTCCGTACAGGTCCCGTACATGATAGTTGGCGAATGAGGAGGTGTCGCTTTGGCGGTCAAGTCCAAGCGTATCGAGCTTCGCGCCGAGGAGGCGACCCTGGACCGCATCCAGCGAGCCGCCGGCGTCGTGCATGAGCAGACCTCGGAATTCATCCGGAAAGCAGCTATCCAACGTGCCGAGGATGTCCTGCGCCAAGAACTCGTGACGGTGATGGAGCCCGAACAGTTCGACGAGTTGATGTCTGCACTCGACAAGGCCGACGCCGCGCCTCGGCTGGCAGCGGCGGCGCGCAAGCCCTCCGTATTCCAGCGGCGCTGAGTGATGTTCGAGTCCGCACGGCTCGACGACGACCACACTCTGACAGGGTTCGACTGCGGTAAGGAGTCGCTGAACCGATGGCTGGTCGAACATGCCCGCCGCGCGGACGATGCTGGAGTGGCACACGTCTATGTGTGGACACGGCGGGGCGAGGCGAACGTCTGCGCGTATTTCGCCATCTGCCCCACCGAGGTCGTACGCAGCGACGACGGCGTGCCGGGGTCGATGGCCGGGGGCTATTCCCGCATACCCGGATACCTCATCGCCCGACTGGCAATCGACGCTTCGCTACGTGGCCGCGGATATGGCGAGCAGTTGCTACTGGATGCGCTGGGGAAGGCCGTCGCAGCGTCGAGCATCGGCGGCGGGAGACTCATCATTGTCGATGCGCTCGATGACGAAGCCCAAGCCTTCTACGAGCACTACCACTTCGTCCCCGTCCGACACCGGGAGCGTCGACTGGTGATGAAAGTCTCCACGGCCGCTGAAGCACTCGGTGCGCCTCGACACGACTGACGACGTCGTGCCAGAAGCGCCTACTTCTTGCGCAGCGCGGCGGCGAACATGGCGTCGGTGCCGTGGCGGTGCGGCCACAGCTGCACGTGGCCGTCGGCGCTGTTCTCGACGATGTCGATCTCAGACGCGCAGACCCGGCGGATCGCCTCCGCCGTATCGAGCGGTTCGATCGCGTCGCCGAGCACCCGCCGCGCCTCTGCCACGACCGAGCTCGTCTCGGCCAGGTGCGGCGAGCAGGTGACGTAAGCGAGCACGCCGCCGGGCGCGAGCGAGGCGAAGCCGGCGAGGAAGAGCTCCTGCTGCAGCTTCGAGAGCTCGGGGATGTCGCTCGGCTGCTTGCGCCAGCGCGCCTCCGGGCGCCGCCGGAGGGCACCGAGCCCCGTGCACGGGGCATCCACCAGCACACGATCGTAGCCCACGGGGTGGTGCGTGTGGCGCTCGCGCCCGTCTTCCTCGCTCACTGGCACCGACAAGGGCACCGGGGCGACGGCGCGGCGCACGAGCCCGGAACGCGCGGGCGAGACCTCGTTCGCGTCGAGGGTGGCGCCAGAGCGCAGCGCGTCGGCGGCGAGGAGCGCGGTCTTGCCACCGGGGCCGGCACACAGATCGAGCCAGCGCTCGCCCGGCCGCACCGGCGTGACGGCGGTCAGCGCGAGCGCGGCCAGCTGCGAGCCTTCGTCCTGCACCCGCACTCGCCCCTTGGCGCCGCGCACGATCCCCTCGGGGTCACCGCCGCCGAGGCGGAAGCCGTAGGGCGAGAACGCGGTGCGCTCGGCGCCCTCCGGCACCGAGGCGAGGCCCGGGAGGGCGATCATCGTCACGCGGGGGGCCAGGTTGTCGGCGGCGAGCAGCTCGTGCAGCTCATCTGCGCGGCCCTCGGCAGCGAGCGAGCGACGCAGCGCGCGCACCACCCACACGGGATGCGCGTGCTCGAGCGAGAGCCGCTCGTCGTCGGAACGCGCGGTCGCGAGCACCCGTTCGAGCCAGGCCTCCGGGGTGTCGCGCGAGATGGTGCGCAACACCGCGTTCACAAAGCCGGTGGTCGCCTGGCCGCTCACGGTGCGGGCGAGTGCGACCGACTCGTTCACCGCGGCGTGCGCGGCGACGCGGGTTGCCAACAGCTGGTGTGCGCCGAGCCGGAGGGCATCCAGCACGGGGGCGTCGATGCGGTCGGTCGATCGCGCGGCCGCGATGGCGATCACGGCGTCGTAGTACCCGAGCCGGCGCAGGGTCCCGTACGTCAGCTCCGTGGCGAGGGCCGCATCGGCGGCGTTCAGCCCCGCGCGCTCGATCGCGCGCGGGAGCAGGAGGTTGGCGTAGGCATCGGCGTCGTTGACGGCCCGGATCACCTCGAACGCCACCGTGCGCGCGGTGGCGCGTGGCGCCGGACGTGTGGCGGCGCGCGATCCCTGGCCGGAGCCGCCGCGGCGCTGCTGCGCCCGCGGGTGGGCGTCCCGTGGCGGTCGCCCCCGTCGCGCTCCCGAGTTCTCCCCGGGGCGCGCGGAATCATCGCGGTGCGGATGCCGGGGCTCAGTCATGGTGTTCCGTCACGTCTTCAGGGTTCCAGATCTCTGTCTCGGGGGTCTCGGTGCGCAGCCCGCGCCACCAGGCGGCCGCGTCCATCGCGCTCTTCCCGTCGGGCTGCACGCGGCGCAGTCCGATCGCGGTGGTGCCGGTGCCGACGAACAGCTCGCCGCCCTCGAACGCGAACTGCCCCGGTGCCAGCTCGCGCGCCACCGACTCGGGCGACGCGGTGAACGCCTCGAGAATCTTCAGGCGCGCGCCGTCGACGCGCGTGTGCGCGCCGGGCTCGGGGGTCGTGCCGTGGATGCGGGCGAGGACTGCGTCTGCGGGATCCGCCCAGCGCACGCGGCCGTCGGCGGCGCCGAGCTTCGGCGCGAAGCTCGGCGCACCCAGCTGCGGCGTCGCGACCGCGGTGCCTGCAGCGAGCGAGTCGACCACGTCGGCAAGCACCTCCGGCCCCACGGAGTCGGCGAGCTCGGCAAGCACGCTGCCGGCGGTGGCGTCGGGGCCGGGGACGAACTCCCGCATGGCGAACACGTCACCGGCGTCCATCGCCGCCACGAGTTGAAACACCGACACGCCGGTCACGGCGTCGCCGGCGATCAGGGAGTGCTGCACGGGCGCGGCGCCGCGCCACGCAGGCAGGAGCGAGAAGTGCAGGTTGATCCAGCCGAGCCGGGGCAGCGAGAGCAGCGGTTCGCGCACGAAGCCGCCGTAGGCGACGATCACGCCGAGCTCGGCCCGCGCATCGGCGACGAAACGGGTCGCCTCCTCGTCGAGCCGGTTGGCCTTGTGCACGGGGATGCCGAGCTCGGCCGCCGCGTCGGCGACCGGGGATGCGGTCAGCACCCGCTTGCGCCCGAGCGGCGCATCGAGACGCGTGAGCACCCCGACCACCTCGTGGCGGGCCGCGAGTCGGCGCAGCGATGGCACGGCCACCGCGGGGGTTCCGGCGAATACGAGTCGCATCGAGGGCTCCGGGATTCTGTCGGTCAAAGGGCTGGATCGGTGCTGCGGCGACGCCGCCGCGCTGCCGCTCAGAGCTGCAGCTCCGGGTCGTCCAGGCGCACCTTGAGTGTATTGCGCTGCCGCCGGGGCGGCGTCGCCGGGTCGATGCTGCGCCGCGCCACCGGGCGAGCCGGACGCCTGTTGCGAATCGCGGCCGCGACGAGCGAGGCGCGCAGGGATGCCGCGACCTCGGCCCCCTGCGCGTATTCGAATCGCACGAGCGCGCGGCTTGTGCCGGCCTCCTCTTGCGGGACCGGACCGAGCACCGCCAGCGGGGGCAACGTGGGCACCGCCGCGGCGAGCTCGCGCAGCGCCGCCTCGACCACGGGCGTGTCCCCCTCCACCACCGCGACGCGCACCGAGGGCGGCATCAGGAGCGGCGCGCGCTCGGCGAGCTCGCTGCGCGCGTAGACGGGCTGCGTCCAGGTTGCCAGCGCTCGCGCGACGGGACCGACCACCCCGACCAGGTGCACGGGCGCACCGGGAGCGGCGAGTGCCGCGGCCCCCGACCACCACCGCAGGCAGGATTCGCCGATCCGCAGCGACTCGGCCATCAGCATCCGCTCTCCGTCAAGCAGCAGCACGCCCCGGTAGCCGCCGTCCGCGATGGGCTCTGCCCCGCGCGTGGCGATCACGAGGGCCGGCTCGGCCCCCACGTGCGTGAGCGGGCGCTCGCCGTCCGAGACGATGACTCGCACCTCGGGGAAGGCCCGGCCAAGATCGTCGGCGGTGCGACGGCTTCCAGACGAGGCGAGCCGCAGCTTCTCGCCGTCGCAGTGGGTGCACCGCCACTCCAGCGCGGTGCGCGCGCACCAGCGGCACACCGCGGGGGCGCGCGGCGCGGGGGCCTCCAGCGGACCGGCGCAGTGCAGGCAGCGCGCAGGGCTGCGGCATTCGGCGCACACGAGCACCGGCGAGTAGCCCGGGCGGGCCACCTGCACGAGCACGGGGCCCTGCTCAAGCCCCGCGCGCAGGTCGCGGTATGCGGCCGAGGGAATGCGCGACCCCGGGGTCTCGCCCTGCGCGGGTGCCGAGAGCACCACGCGCGGGCTCGATCGCCGTGCGGCGGCGATCTCGGCCACCCAGCCCACCTCAACGAGGCGCTGCACATCGCTCGAACGGGTGATCCCGGCAAACAGCAGCGCGCACGGCTCGAGCTCATTGCGCACCAGCGCCGCATCGCGGGCGTGCACATACGGCGCGAGCGGCTCGCCCAGCAGCGGGTTGCCGTCGTCCCAGAGCGCGAGCAGCCCGAGTTCGTGCACGGGCGCGTAGACCGCCGAGCGATTGCCGATCACCACGCACGGGCGGGCCTCGAGGGTGCGCAGAAAGCCGCGATACCGCTCGGGGTTGGCGCGCCGGGCGTCGGCGCGCACGAGTGCATCCTCCGGAATCCGGCCGTCAAGGGCCGCCTCCACCTGCGCGAGATCGCGGTAGTCGGGCACGACGATGATCGCGCTGCGGCCCTGCCCGAATGCCCGAAGCGCGGCGTCGGCCACGAGCTGCGCCCACGCGCCGATCGTCTCGCCCGAAGCGAGCCGCACGGGATACGGCGGGGCCTGCACGGCCACGCGGCGGCGCCCGTCGAGGGCTTCGGCAAGGCCCGGATACGCGCGCAGCGCATCGGAAACCGCCAGCGCGTCGGAAACCGCCAGCGCGTCGGAGACCGGCAGCGCGTCGGAGACCGGCTGCGACACCGACACCGACGCCGCGGCGTCGGGACCGGGCCGCGCTTGCGCATCCATCCCCGCCACCGCGCCCGCCTCTGCCCCTGCCACAGCGCCCGCCGCTGCCTCCGCCTCGATGCGCGCGAGCCAGGCCTTCTCCACGCGCACCTGGCGCTTGGGAATCACGAGGCGCAAGACGTCGATCGCGGATCCCGCGGCGCGGTCGGCGACCCGGCGGGCGAGCCGCACGAGGCGCCCCGGCAGCACCGGGGCTGCCGAGACGACGGCGTCGAGATCGCTCAGGGGGCGCTCGGCATCCGCCTCGTCGACCAGCTCGACGATGAAGCCATCGGCGATGCGACCCGCGCTGCGCAGCGGCACGCGCACGCGCACGCCCGCCGCAGCGGCGTCCAGCAGCGGGGCCGGCACCGCGTAATCGAAGAGCCGATCCAGCTGCGGGAGCGGGGAATCCAGCAGCACCCGCGCGATGCGGCGCGACGTCACGCCGGCCTCAGATCACAGCCCGGCCGCGCGACGCAGCGCGTCGGCGCGGTCGAGGCGCTCCCACGTGAAGTTCGGCAGCTCACGGCCGAAGTGACCGAACGCGGCGGTTTCGGCGTAGATCGGGCGCAGCAGGTCGAGCTCGCTGATGATCGCCTTCGGGCGCAGATCGAACACCTCGTGGATCGCACGGATGATCGCCTCGTCGTCGACCTTGCCGGTGCCGAAGCTCTCGACGTACAGGCCCACGGGGTGCGCCTTGCCGATGGCGTAGGCCACCTGCACCTCGAGCCGGTCGGCGAGGCCCGCGGCCACCGCGTTCTTGGCCACCCAGCGCATCGCGTACGCCGCGGAGCGGTCCACCTTCGAGGGGTCC
>JAGQTK010000010.1 GCA_020439065.1 Microthrixaceae bacterium | reverse complement strand
GCCTCACTGAGCCCGATCACGGATCGGACCCGGGCTCGATGCGCACGCGCGCGCGCCGCGACGGCGACGACTGGGTGCTCGACGGTCGCAAGATGTGGATCACCAACGGCTCGATCGCCGACGTCGCCGTGATCTGGGCGCAGAGTGACGACGGTATCCGCGGGTTCATCGTGCCGACCGACACCGCCGGGTTCTCTGCGCACACCATCGCGCACAAGATGTCGCTGCGCGCGTCGATCACGGCCGAGCTGGTGCTCGACGGGGTGCGCATGCCGGCCTCCGCGATGCTGCCAGGGGCGCGCGGGCTCTCCGGGCCGCTCTCGTGTTTGAACGAGGCGCGCTTCGGCATCATCTTCGGCGCGGTCGGCGCCGCGCGCAGCGCGCTCGAGACGGCCGTGCGCTACGCCCGCGAGCGGGAACAGTTCGGTCGGCCGATCGGCGCATTCCAGCTCACCCAGGACAAGCTCGCCACCATGACCGTCGAGTACTCCAAGGCTATGCTGCTGGCCCTGCACCTCGGCCGGCGCAAGGACGCGGGCACCCTCCTCCCGCGGCAGGTGAGCGTCGGGAAGCTGAACAATGTGCGCGCCGCGCTGGAGATCTGCCGCCTCTCGCGCACGATCCTCGGCGCGAACGGGATCAGCTTGGAGTACCCGGTCATCCGGCACGCCAACAACCTCGAGTCGGTGCTCACCTACGAGGGCACATCCGAGATGCACACGCTCGTGATCGGCGAGCACCTCACGGGCATCGCGGCGTACCGCTGAGGCGGGGCGACGCGGCCCGCTCGGTCAATCGTCGCTGGCGGCTGGGGTGATCCGGGGCGGATCGACGCGCGGCGTGCGCTGCGGCGCCTCTGCTGCCAGCTTTGCCGTCTCGGCGTTGCGTGGTCGCCGTGGCCGCCGCGGGGTGGTGCGCTTCGGCAGCGACACCGGGGTGGTCTGGGCGAGCTCGTCGCTGAATTCCTCGGGCTCGATGATGGGGATGGGGCGGGTGTCGGTGACCTCGAACTTGAAGCGCGTGCCCTCCACGCGGCTCGTGCGGCCGCCTGAGGTGAGCCAGATCATCCCGATCACGAAGACGATCGCGGCGGCCGCGCCGCCCGCGAGGATCGCCATCCGGGGTCCGAACTGCTCGGCGACCCAGCCGATGATGGGGGCGCCAAGCGGGGTGCCGCCCATCACGACCGCCATATACAGCGCCAGCACGCGACCGCGAAGCGCGGGCGACGTCGTGGTCTGCACCACCGCGTTCGCCGTGGTGAGCATGGTCACCACCGAGAACCCGGTCAGCGTGAGCGTGATGGCGTACAGCCAATAGGTGGGCATGAACGCCGAGATGAAGGATGCCACGGTGAACAGCCCCGCGCCCAGGATCACCACGCGCACCCGGGCCTCGGCACGGCGCGCCGCGAGCAGCGCGCCCGCGAGGGAACCGATCGCCAGCACCGAGTTGAGCAGGCCGAAACCGTCGGCGTCCTGCTCGAATTCGAGCGCCATCGTCGAGGCGATGATCGGGAAGTTCATGCCGAACGCGCCGACCACACCGACGATCAGGAAGACCATGAGCAGGTCCGGTCGCCCGGAGACGTAGCGGAAGCCCTCCGAGAGCCGGTTCTGCGTGCCCCGCGGCGCGCGCGGTGTCAGGTCGCGCACGCGAATCAGCAGCAGCGCGATGATCATGGCGGCGAACGTGCCGGAGTTGATCACAAACACCCAGCCGGTGCCCACGGCGATGATCAGCACGCCGGCGAGCGCCGGGCCGACCAGGCGGGCGACGTTGAACGACGCCGAGTTCAGGGCGACGGCGTTCGACATGTTCTCTTGCCCCACGAGGTCCGACACGAACGCCTGCCGGGCCGGGTTGTCGAACGCGGTCACGAGGCCGAGCGCGGCCGCGAAGCACAGCATGATCGGCAGGGTCATGATGTTCGTGATCAGCAGCACGCCGATGGCGAGGGCGAGGAACGCGAGGATGGTCTGGCTGAGCAGGAGGAGCTTTCGCCGATCGAAGCGGTCGGCGACCCAGCCGGTGACGGGGACGAGCAGCAGCGGCGGCGCGAACTGCAGTGCCATGGTGATGCCCACCGCCGCCGCGTCGGCGTCGGTGAGCTCGGTGAGCACCACCCAGTTCTGGGCGGTGGATTGCATCCACGAGCCGGCATTCGAGACGATCGCGCCGATGAACCAGACGCGGTAGTTGTGCAGCTTGAGGGATCTGAAGGTCGCGCTCATCGTTTGGCGATCCTTCCCATGATCTCGGACGCCGCGGCGAGCGTGTCGCGCTCCTCGGGGGTGAGCTCCATGAGCGCGTCCATCATCCACTGCTCGCGCTTGCGCACGGTCTCGCTGACGACCGCGTCACCTTGCTCGGTGAGGAGGATGTTGGTCTTGCGCCGGTCGGCCTCATCGGCCACCCGCCGCACGTAGCCGCCGTCGGCGAGGCAGTTGACGATGCGATTCATCGAGGGTGCCGTGACGCGCTCATGCTCGGCCAGCTCGGTCAGCGTGTGCGAGCCGTGCGCGCGCAGCACCGCCATGACGGCGAATTGCCCGTCGGGCATTGAGTCGATCGCGCGCTGCGCGCGAAGGCGTCGCACGAAGCGGAAGGCGTTCAAGCGAAGCGTGGATGCCTCGTGTTCCAGGTCGAGATCGTGCGGCCCAGGGTCGGCCTCGCCTTCGCGGTGCGCGTCGGGCGGAACGGGGACGGGAATGGCAGGAAGTCGCATAACAATGGTTAGGCTAACTCATTAGCCTGGCTAAGTAAAGCATTTCGTTCGAATTCCCTGACCTCGCCCGTGCGCGTTCGCCGCGCGTGCCTAGACTGCGAACATGCCCGAATTCACCACTTCCGAGTTCATCGACGCGCACGGAATCGCCATCGTCTACGACGTGTATCCGGCGCAGGCGCCGCGCGGCGTGGTGCAGCTTGCGCACGGCGTCGGCGAGCACGCGGGGCGGTATGCGGCGCTGATCGAAGCGCTCGTCGCCGACGGATTCTCGGTCTACGCTGACGACCACCGCGGGCACGGCCGCACCGGCATGCGCCAGCACGGGGGCGACGTCGCGAAGCTCGGCCGGCTCGGCCCGGGCGGCATGCGGGCCACGGTTGCCGCGCTCTGGCAATTCACCGGGCTGATCCGCGACGCGAACCCCGGCCTGCCGCTCGTACTCATCGGCCATTCCTGGGGTTCATTCCTCGCGCAGATGCTGCTGAATGCCCACCCGGATGCGTACGATGCCGTGGTCCTCAGCGGCACTGCGCTGCGCATGCCCGGCTCGCTGAACGCCGGCGCGCTGAACGCGCCTTGGAGGGGCCCCGCGGCGAGCGGGCTCGAATGGCTCAGCCGTGATCCCGCGGTCGCCGAGGCGTTTCGGGCCGACCCGCTCACGACCGAGACGCCCCTGCTGCGGCTGTTTGGCCCGATCGAGGCCGCGCGCCTGTTTGGGCGGCCTCGCCGGCACCTCGGCCACGACGTGCCGGTGCTGATCATGGTCGGGCGCGACGACACCGTCGGGGGCGCGCTCAGCGCGCACAGGCTCGCCGATGCGTACCGCACGCGCTCCGGTCTTGGCGATGTCACGACCCTCGTCTACCCCGAGGCGCGGCACGAGATCTTCAACGAGTTGTGCCAGGCCGAGGCGCGCGCCGATCTGTTGGCCTGGCTGCAGGCGCGGATCGCCGAACGAGTGTAGCGAGACGCGCGAGGGGCCCCGGTGCATGCGCACCGGGGCCCCTCGCGTGAGGGCGTCTCTCGCTACACGAGCGCCGATTGTTCCGCCGCCACCAGCGGGTGCTCCTCGAGGATGCCGGCGTCAAGCAGCGCCTGGATCTCGGCGGCGTCCTTGCCGAGCACCTCCGCCATGACTCGGCGGGTGTGCTCGCCCTGCAGCGGCGCGCCCTCGCTCTGCGGGTCCGGGATCGCACGGAAGACGGCCGGGGCATTCTCGTTCCAGTGCGGGGCGGGCAGGTGCCTGTGGGTCATCTCGCGGAGGAAACCACGCGCTTGCAGGTGCGGGTCGGTGATCAGCTCGGTCACGCGCATCATGAAGCCGGCGGGCACGCCCACGGCCTGGAGCGACTCGGTCACCTCGCGCGGAGTGCGGGTAGCGCACCACGCCGCGACGGCCTCGGTGATCTCGTCACGGCGCGCGACGCGGCCGGCCGGCGTCTGCAGACCGGCATCCGTCGCCAGTTCGGCGCGGCCGATCGTGCGGGCGAGTGCTTCGAACTGGGAGGTGCTCTCGACCGTGATCGAGACCCACTCGTCGTCGCCGGCGCATGCGTAGATGCCCTGCGGTGCGTCGAACTCACCGATGTTGCCGAGCGGAACGAGCGAGCCGGGCTCGAGCGATTCGCGCATGTACTCGGTCGACAGCTGGGTCAGGATGACCTCGGCCTGTGCGACGCTCACCTCGCGGCCACGACCCGTGCGGGTCCGGGCGATCAGCGACGCGACGATGCCGATCGCGCCGATGCGGCCCGCGACGTGGTCGGGGAACATCGTGAGGAAATCGCAGAAGCCGTCGGTCACGGTCGTGTCTTGCCACAGGCCGGTGAGACCGACTGTCGAGCGGATCAGCGGGCCGTAGCCCATGCGGTGGCTTGCGGGCCCGCTGTTGCCGAGGGCGCTGCTGTCGATCACGATGATCCCGGGGTTGATCTCGCGCAACACCTCGTAGCTGAGCCCGAACTTCGCCATCGTGTGCGGCTTGAAGTTGGACACCACGACATCGCTGCGCGCCGCGAGCTGCTTGAAGATCTCGACGCCTTCGGGCGAGCGCAGGTTGAGTCCGAGTCCCAGCTTGTTGCGGTTACCCGAGGCGTAGCTCTCGTTCATCAGGTCGCTGCCCGGGGGGCGGACGCCGTCGGGGTAGGCGGCGTTTTCGACCTTGATGACTTGGGCGCCCTGGTCGGCGAGCAGGCGGGTGGTCTCGGCGCCGACGATGATCACGCCGAGATCGAGCACGCGCAGGCCCTCGAGCGGTCGGTCGGTCGGGAGGGCCTTCGCCTCGCCCTGGTCGGCGTTCCAGTCTGCCGGACGCGCCTCGAAGCGCTCGCCGTTGTGCTCGCCGAGTTTGGGGGCACGGGTGCGAATGCCGGCGCGCGCGCCGTCGAATTCGATGAGCCCGGCGGCCGCCTTGCCGACGACGCCGGGGGCGATCTCGAGATCGGTGAAGCTGCGACGGTCGACGAAGTGCTCGTCGCTCAGCACCTGGCTGGGCTTGCTGAGCACGTCGATGGGAATGCCGTACTCGACGCCGCGCAGGATGAGCTCCTGGCCGGTCTTGTCGCTGAACAGCTCGGTGATCAGCTCACGCAGCCGGGGGGCCGCCTCGCGACGTGCCGGAACCGTATCGTACTTGGGGTCGTTGAACTCCTCCGGCGAGCCGAGCCAGCGGAACATGGCCTGCCACTGGCGCTTCGAGAGCATCAGGGCGCGCACGTAGCCGTCGGCGCACTCGTAGATCGGGTAGAGGTGCGACATGTCGGGGCGACCGCGGCCGAGGTTCAGCATCGACAGCCCGCCGGTGGCGCTTCCGCCGACGCCGAGCGGTGGGTCCATGACCTGGATCGTCGACTCGAACACCGACGAGTCGACGTACTCGCCGACGCCGGTGCGGATGCGGTGGTAGTAGGCAATCAGCGCGGCGTACGCGGCCTGCACGGCGGCGGCCTCGATCGCGAGCTCGCCCGGGGGCTGCACGGGGGCGCGGCCGGGGATGCCGGAGCGGGAAAGCACGCCCGCGGCGGCCATCTGCGTCCAGTTCGTGCCGATCCAGTCGCGGTACGGCCCGGTCTGGCCGAAGTCGGAGATCGAGACGACGACCAGGCGCGGGTTGACCTCCTGGAGGTCTTCCACCCCGAGCCCGAGCGCGGCGAGGGCGCCGGGGCGCTCGGCCTCGATGAAGATGTCGGCGTCGGCCGCGAGCTGCAGCAGCGTCGCGCGGTCATCGTCGTCGTGCAGATCAAGCGCGAGCCCACGCTTGTTCGCGTTGTGGGTCTCGAAATGCAGGCTCACGCCGGCGTGCACTGGCTCGCGGCGGCGCGAGGCGGCACCTTCTCGCGGCTCCACGCGGAAGACATCAGCGCCCATGTCGGCCAGCAGCCGGCCGGTCATCTCGACCTTGCCCTCTGCGAGGTCGAGCACGCGGACGCCGTGCAGTGGAAGGTGTTCAGTGTCGTTCATACGTGTACCTCATTGAGTGGATGGGGTGCCCGGGCCTGGTCGGCCCGGGCACCCCGGTGGTTCAGGCGATCGGTCGGAACCGATAGATCGCAGCGTCGTCGCCGGCCGGGAAGAAGACAGCCTCGACCCGGGTGCCGATGGCCAGGTCATCGGTGTCGCAGTCGACGATGTTTGTGATGACCCGCGGGCCTTCGTCGAGCTCGACGTAGGCGATCACCGATGGCCCGCTCGCGGCGAACTCGCCCGGAGCCTTGTGGTTGACCGTGTACGAGTAGATCGTGCCCTTGCCCGTTGACTCGAGCCACTCGGTGTCGAACGAGTGACAGAACGGGCACTTCGCACGCGGGTACCAGTAGTTCTCCTTGCACGCCGTGCAGGTGCGGATCAGGAACTTGCCTTCGAGCGTGCCCGCCCAGAAGGCTTCGGTTTCGGGGTTGATCACCGGTGCCGGGGTAGGAAAGTCATTGCCGATTCTCATGCGTCTTCCCTCCCGAGGATGAGCGTTGCCGAGCCGTGGCGGCTGCCGAGCATGCCGCCCGTGCCGTGTGCGAGGGCGAGCTGTGCGTTGGGCACCTGCACCTCGGGTGCCGCTTCGTCACGAAGCTGACGCACAGCCTCGATGACCTTGGTGATGCCACCACGGTTGCCGGGGTGGTTGTTGCACAGGCCGCCGCCATCGGTGTTGAAGGGCAGACGTCCGAAAGGCGCCTGGAGTGCGCCATCCATCACGAACTTGCCGCCCTCGCCGCGCTCGCAGAAGCCGAGGTCTTCGATCGTCTCGAGCACGGTGATGGTGAACGAGTCGTAGATCGAGGCGTAGTCGATGTCATCCTGCGTGACGCCGGCCTCTTCGAAGGCACGGGGCCCCGAGTACAGCGCACCCGAGTAGGTCAAGTCGATCTTGCCGCCATCGGTGTGCTTGGGCGAGACGCCGTGGCCGAGGAACTTCACGGTCTGGCGGTCGAGGTCCTTCGCGACATCGGGCGAGACGACCACGAGCGCGCCACCGCCGTCGGTGATGACGCAGCAGTCGAGCAGATGCAGCGGGTCGCTGATCATGCGCGAATTCACGACCTCCTCGACCGTGACGGGCTTTTGGAACAGCGCGTTCGGGTTGTACTGGGCGTGCTGGGATGCGGCGACACGGATCTCGGCGAGCTGCTCGCTCGTCGTGCCGTACTCGTACATGTGGCGCTGTGCGGCGAGGGCATACATGGCGGGGATCGTGGTGCCCCACATGGCGCCCTCGAAGCCGGCCTCGGGCGCGGTGGCCGATGCCGGGTTCGGCTTCAGCTGGCGCGGCAGGCCGGCGAGCGTGATCAGCGCGACCTCGCATGCGCCGGAGCGGATTGCCTGGACGGCCTGCGCGACATGCACGAGGTATGACGAGCCGCCGGTCTCGGTCGAGGCGATGTGGCGCGGGCGGATGCCCATGTAGTCGGTGAGCGAGAGGGGCATCAGGCCCGGGATGCTCGCGTCACAGAAATAGCCGTCGACGTCTGAGAAGGAGAGGCCGGCGTCTGCGAGTGCGCCGGCGGCGACCTCGGAGTGCACCTGGGCCAAGGACTTGTTGGGGATGATGCGCTCGGGATGCTCGTAAGCCCCCGCGATCATTCCCGCCCCGCGTAGTGACATATTTACTGCTTTTCCCTCGACCACACCGTCGAGATAGAACGATTGCGATGGCCCGGCCATCGCAATTTGCTTCGCTATTTGAAGCGTTCGACCATGTTACCAGCAAGCTTTGTTGCTAATTTTGCAACAATATGCCGCGCGGGGGTGCTGTGCTCCCGCGCGGCTCGGGTGCGGACGCCTGCGTGGGCATCCGTCATGTTTTGCACCAACCTATCGTCACAAACCGCACAATGCGCATTTTGGTTTTGACTCGCGGTGAAGAAGGCCGCTCACTTCCTACTGCATCAATGTGTCAGTGCAGACGCATCGCGAAGCAATTCGTGTTCGACTGCGCACTCCAGGCACAGTCATTGACATAGGAGTCAGAACGAATAATGAAGAATATTCTCGGTAAGCGGCGCGCGCGCCTTGGCGCCATCGCGCTGGCGACCGCAGGGCTGGTCGTCCTCGCGGGCTGCAGTAGCTCGGGCGGCGACGGCGATGCGGGCGGCAGCGCGGGCGAGGGTCCCCTGCACGCGGGTCTGCCGTGGGGCAGCAGCGCGGAAGAGTTCGCCGCCGCAGTGGCCGACATGGACCCCGTGCACCTCACCGTGCAGTCGAGCGCGCCCTCGGAGGCATCCACCCGCGCATGGTCGACGATCGAGTTCAAGAACCGCGTCGAGGAGTACTCGGGTGGCAAGATCGAGGTTGAGATCGTCTACGCCAACGCGATCTCCTCGCTGATCGACAACGACGACGCCGTCGTCGATGGTCGCCTGGACATGACGAGCATCGTCCCTCTGTACGAGCCCTCGAAGTACCCGGTGAACGCGCTGCTCTCGGAAATGTCGCTCGTGCGCGGCTCGGGCCCGTTCCTTTCGGAGCTGCAGCTGAACTCGACCCTGAACGAGGCCGCCATGGAGCTGCCCGGCGCGATTGAGGAATACACCGATCAAGGCCTGCTGGTCGCCTTCCCCGCCATCTCGCAGGGTGAGACCGTGTTCCTGTGCAGCGAGCCGACGCAGACGCCCGCCGACTTCAAGGGTCTGCAGCTGCGCGTGCCCGGCATCGCACACTCGAACGCCGCCGTCGCGCTCGAGGCGACGCCCGTCTCGCTGACCCAGGCCGAGTCGTACGAGGCCCTGCAGCGCGGCGTGATCGACTGCACCATCGCGTCGCTGAGCATCGCATACGTCTACAACCAGGTCGAGGTCGCCCCGTACGTGACGCACGGCATCGGTGTGGCACTGCCGACCTCGCCCGCCGCGATCGTGCTCGGCCAGAAGGTCATCGACCTGCCGCTGACCGCGCGCCAGATCGTCTGGGACGCCGCGTTCTGGGCCGGCCCGAACGGCATCATCCAGGAGACCAGCATCACCATGCCGGAGACGCTTGAGGCCGTCTTCGCCGCTGGTGGCGCCATCCTGCCCGCGGACGACGCGGTCAACAAGACGATCGAGGCCGCGAACAAGAAGCTCGAGGCCAAGTGGGACGAGACGGCCGGGGTGCCCGGCTTCACCGAGCGCCTGTGGGGCATGCAGGACGAATGGCTCAAGAAGCTCGATGAGCTGGGCTATGAGGACGGCGGCACGCTCGAGGACTACCTCGACTGGGCTCCGGACCACAAGACGCTTGACCTGACCGCGTGGGCCGACGTGCTGTACGACGAGGTTCTCTCGTCGCTTCGCCCCCGCGCATAGCGCGAATCGTGCCAAGGTGGTGGGGTGGTCGCACCGCCCCACCACCCTGGCGCCGCCAGGGTGCGTCGCGAGGGGCGCACAGCAGTCTCGTCCGTTCGCTCGCACGAGCCGGGCGAACGGCGCATTTCACTCTCGCAGTGTCGCGAAAAGGGATTCTCGTATGAGCGTAGATTTTCAGTCCGGAGCCGCTTCTGCGGTCGGGCGGCGTAGTGCCGTTCGGTCGTTGTTGGATGGTGGCTATTTTGTGATTCGTGTGGTCGGGGTCGTCGCGTTGTTTGCCATTTTGGTGCAGACGTTGGCGCACGTGGTCGCGCGGTATTTTTTCAACTCGGGTGTGCCGAACACGCTCGAGCTCGTGTCGGCGTGGTACATGCCGATCGCGATTTTTCTTGGTTTTGTGGTTGCGAAGGTCGAGCGTGAGCACATTGAGGCGCGGCTGATCTTTGACAAGCTGAGCCCGAAGAATCAGCGGGCGTTGCGTCTGTTCATCAGTGTGGTCGCGATTGTGATCACGGCGTTGTTCGCGTGGTTGACGTTGCAGATGGCGTTGAAGGGTTTCTCGATCAAGGAGACCGTGGGGTATGCGGGGCTGATCGTGTGGCCGGTGTATTTCGTGTTGCCGTTCTCGTTCGCGATCATGTCGCTGCTGTATGTTGCCGATCTCGTCGATGACGTGCGTGGTCGCAGTGAGCGCACCGAGGCGCTTGAGCCCCACATTGCCGTGGATGAGAAAGAGGTTTCCGCATGAGCGGGCAGCAGACGAAGTCGCAGGGCGTGCAGGCGCCCGCGCAGGAGGTGCCTTCGCTGGAGGTGCTCAGCGATTCTGAGATCGAGGCGATGACCGTCACGGTGGAGACGGTTCCTGACAAGCCGGGTCTTCGTGGTTGGGTGCCGACGATTGTGTTCGGTGCGCTTGTGGTGATCGCGGTGGCGGGCATCATCCTGACGGAGCAGAAGGAGATGATCGCGGTTTGGGCCGTGATCTTGATGCTGATCCTGATGTTCATGAAGGTGCCGGTCGCGTTGGCGTTGGCGGCTCCTGGGTTGCTGGGGTTGTATGAGGTGATCGGGTGGCGGGTCGTCGAGACGTCGATGACGACGGTCACGTTCCAGACGGTTGCGTCGTGGAGCCTGAGCGTGTTGCCCATGTTCATTTTCATGGGGCTGTTGCTGAGCTCGTCTGGGTTGACGAGCAAGGTGTATATCGCGGCGCGGCACTGGTTGGGCTTCCTGCCCGGTGGGCTGGGTGTTGCCACGAACACGGCGGGCACCGCGTTCGCGGCGGTTTCGGGTTCGACGCTGGGCGTGACGTATGCGCTTTCGCGGATCGGCATCCCGGAGATGCTGCGTGCCGGTTACGACAAGCGCGTCGCGATCGGTTCGATCATGGCTGCGGGTCTGCCCGGTCAGCTGATTCCGCCGTCGACGTTCCTCGTGCTGGTCGCGGGGTTGCTGGAGACCCCGGTTGGTCCGCAGCTGATGGCGGGTATTGGTCCCGGGTTCATGGTCTCGATCGGTTTTGGGCTCGCGATCGTGGTGCTGGGGTTGATCCTGCCGAAGTGGGTGGGTCGCACCAAGCGTTTCGGTGGCGGGAACACGTCGACCTGGGCTGAGCGGTGGTCGTCGCTGATCTGGATTTGGCCGCTGGTCGTGCTGATCGCGGTGATCTTCGGTGGCATCTTCACGGGTATCCTCACCGCGACGGAGGCGGGTGCGATTGGTGCGCTGGGCGCGTTGATCATTCTGCTCGTCGCGCAGCGTAAGGCGAACCCGATCAAGAAGGTGCTTGAGGCTGGATCGAACGCGATCACGAGCATCGGTGCGATCTTCTTCCTCCTCGTTGGCGCGCACATCCTTGGGCAGTTGCTGACCGTGTCGGGTCTGGGTCGGATGTTCGCGACGGTCGTGGCGGAGAGTGGGCTGGATCGGATCCAGTTCTTGCTGCTGGTCGCGTTGATCTTCCTGATTCTGGGGATGTTCATGGACCCGCTCGCGATGCTGATGCTCACGCTGCCGTTCATCATTCCGATGCTCCCGATCCTCGAGATCGATGTGTTGTGGTTTGGTGTGTTCTGCGTGTTCCTTGGCGAGATGGCGGTGTTGACGCCGCCGGTGGGCATGCTTTCGTTTGTGGTGCACTCGCTCGTGCAGGACAAGGAAGTGAACCTTGGGCAGCGGATCACGCTGGGTGATGTGTTCAAGTCGGTCGGGCTGATGCTGCCGGTCGCGTTGGTGATCATCGTGTTGCTGATCCTGTTCCCCGAAGTCGCGACCTTCATCCCCTCACTCATGGCGGGATAACGCTTCGGCTGCTCGGCGCACTGCCGCTCGAGGGTGTCCGTGCCTTGCGATCGCAAGGGGCGGGCGCCCTCGCTGTATCTGTGCCGGGCACGTCGTCATATCCGCGCGAGTTGCGCACTCGCGCGAGCGCGTCTGACACGATGACAGGAATGTGTCGGCGTGGATGCATGCTCGGAGGCACTCGAGAGACTGCAGACGATGGCACCCCCGCTGAAGGCACAGCCGATGACGAGGGAGTCAGAGAGTATGAAGAAGAGATTCGGACAACGCAGCATGCGCTTGAGTGCGGTCGCAGTGGCGACTGCAGGACTCGTCGTCCTTGCCGGTTGCAGCGGCTCGGGCGGCGACGGCGATGCGGGCGGCAGCGCCGGTGAGGGCCCCCTGCACGCGGGTCTGCCGTGGGGCAGCAGCGCGGAAGAGTTCGCTGCGGCCGTGGCCGACATGGAGCCGGTGCACCTCACCGTGCAGTCGAGCGCCCCCTCGGAGGCATCCGCCCGCGCGTGGTCGACGATCCAGTTCAAGGACCAGGTCGAGGAGTACTCGGGCGGCAAGATCACGGTCGAGATCGTGTACGCTAGCGCCATCTCGACGCTGATCGACAACGACGACGCCGTCGTGGACGGTCGCCTCGACATGACGAGCATCGTGCCGCTGTACGAGCCGTCGAAGTACCCGATGAACGCGCTGCTGTCTGAGATGTCGCTCGTGCGCGGACCCGGACCGTTCTCGGCCGAGCTGCAGCTGAACTCCACGCTGAACGAAGTGGCGATGGAGCTGCCCGGCGCGATCGAGGAGTACACCGATCAGGGCCTGATGGTCGCCTTCCCCGCGGTCTCGCAGGGTGAGACCGTGTTCCTGTGCAGCGAGCCGACGACGACGGCCGCCGAGTTCAAGGGTCTGCAGTTGCGCGTGCCCGGTATTGCGCACTCGAACGCCGCCGTGGCGCTCGGCGCGACGCCCGTCTCCCTGACGCAGGCCGAGTCGTACGAGGCGCTGCAGCGCGGCGTGATCGACTGCACGATCGCGTCGCTGAGCGTGGCGTATGTCTACAACCAGGTCGAGGTGGCGCCGTATGTGACGCACGCCACGACGGTCGCGCTGCCGACGTCGCCCGCGGCAGTCGTGCTCGGGCAGAAGGTCATCGACCTGCCGCTGACCGCGCGTCAGCTCGTCTGGGACGCCGCGTTCTGGGCCGGCCCGACCGCCATCGTGCAGGAGTCGACGATCACGCTCCCCGAGACGCTTGAAGCGGTCTTCGCTGCCGGCGGCGCCATCACCGAAGCCGATGCCGACGTGAACAAGACGATCGAGGCTGCCAACAAGCAGCTCGAGGCGAAGTGGGATGCCGCGGCCGGCGTTCCCGGCTTCACCGACCGTGTCTGGGCGATGCAGGACAAGTGGCTGAAAAAGGTGAAGGACCTCGGCTACACCGACGGCGGCACCCTGGAGAACTACCTCGAGTGGGGTCCCGAGTTCGGTGAGCTCGACCTGACGGCCTGGGGCAATGCGATGTACGACGAGG
This sequence comes from Microthrixaceae bacterium, assembly GCA_020439065.1. Lineage (GTDB taxonomy): Bacteria > Actinomycetota > Actinomycetes > Actinomycetales > Microbacteriaceae > Microbacterium. The sequence continues at coordinate 10,396 of JAGQTK010000010.1, read as the reverse complement.
TGCTCTCCTCACTGCGCCCGCGCGCATAGCGGGAGCCGCGCGGTGGTGGGACGAGCGTGTCGCGTTCCACCACCGCGATCGCTTCCGAGGCGCGGTCTCGGCTACCCGACGGGGGCGCGCTCCCAGCCCAGGTCGTGCGAGAGCTCGTCGGCAGCGCGCGCGACCTCGGCGCCCAGGCGGTGCAGCTCGGCCTCGCGCTCGTCCCTCGAGCCCTCCAGCTGGGCGCCCTGCAGCGCGAGCGAGCCGACGATGCGCCCATCCTCACCCCAGACAAGCGCGGCCACGCCGCACTGTTCGGGGTGGAACTCCCCGTCAGAGATGGAGTAGCCAAGCTCACGGGTGCGGGCGAACGAGGTGGTGAGTTCGCCCACGCTCTCGGGGGCGGGGCCGCCGAATACCTCCTCGAGGGCCTCCTCGTCGAGCGTGGCGAGCAGCACGCGGCCGCCGGCGGTCTTGTGCGAGGGGAACGTCTTGCGGTCCCAGCTGAGCTTGCGGTGCACGCCGTTGGGGCTTGTGCCGTAGACGATCAGCACTTCGTCGCCGCGCAACACGGCAAACGACGCGCCGAATCCTCCGGTCAGCGGCAGCAGCCGGTCAATGCGATCCTGCACCTTCTCGAGGGTGCGCTGCGGCTTGGTGTCGATCAGCAGGGCGCCCAGGCGCCAGCCCAGGCGGTACTCGCGCGTCTGCGGGTCGCGGATGACGAGGCCCTCGGCCTCCAAGCTCGCAAAGGTGCGGGAGGCCTGGGCTTTGCTCATGTCGGCGAGGGTGGCGGCGCGGCTCACGCCGAGCGAAATCCCCTGCGGGCCCGCGGTGCCGGAGAGCAGCTCTAAGAGCGCTAGTTCGCGTGCAAAGACCACGGCCACTCCGTTCGCGCCCAGGCGGGCTCCGTTGTTGCAATTTCGTATTCCAAGTGTTGCAGGCATTGACCTGCTTTCATGTAGATTAAACACCAAACGGCGTTGCGGGGGTGATTGACATCTCGCGCAGCCCCCTGGAATACAACGTTGTAGGGCGAGGAGAACCCCATGGGTATGTTGGACGGACGCGTAATTGTGTTGACCGGATCGGGCCGTGGCATTGGCGCCGCGACCGCGAAGCTGCTGGCTGCGGAGGGTGCCTCGGTCGTTGTGAACGACCTCGGTGTGGCCCTTGACGGCACCGAAGGCAACGTCGGCCCCGCACAGGAGCTGGTGAACGAGATCACTGCCGCAGGCGGCTCGGCCGTCGCGAACACGGATGACATCGCCGACTACGACGCGGCTGGCAACCTCATCCAGCAGGCGATCACCGAGTTCGGCAAGCTTGACGTCGTCGTGAACGTCGCGGGCATCCTGCGCGACCGCATGATCTTCAACCTGAGCCCCGAGGACTGGCAGTCGGTCCTGAACGTGCACCTCAACGGCACGTTCAACACCTCGAAGCACGCTTCGGTCTACTGGCGCGAACAGCGCAACGCTGAGGCGCAGAACCGCATCATCAACTTCACCTCGGTCTCGGGTCAGTTCGGTGCCCCCGGCCAGCCCAACTACGCCGCCGCGAAGATGGGCATCATCGGCCTCACGTACTCGTGCGCCAACGCGCTCGGCCGCTACGGCGTCACCACCAACGCGATCTCGCCCGCCGCCGCGACCCGCATGGTCGGCTCGATCCCCGACGAGCGCCGCAAGGAAGGCAGCACCGACGCCGACGCCATGTCGCCCGACCACGTTGCACGCGTCGTCGCGTACATCGCGAGCGAGCGTTCGGGCTGGCTCAACGGCCAGGTCATCGGCTCGGCTGGCCCCAAGGTCACGCTGTACAACAAGCCGGCTGCGCTCCAGGAGCTCATCTCGGTGCCGAAGTGGGAGCTCGACGAGCTGACCACGCAGATGGAGAAGGTCTTCAAGCCGACCGTTTCCGGCACCGGCCGCTAGGCCACACTGCGCCCGAGCCCGCTGGGCTCGGGCGCAGTTCTTCTATCGCGTCAATTGTTTTTCTACAAGAGAGTAAGGAGTCAGCATGGCACTGAATTTTGATGTCGTCGGGGTTAAGGGCGACCCGGTCGAGTCCACCTGGACCTCGAAGGACACCCTGCTGTACGCACTCGGCGTCGGCGCCGGTGTGGATGACCTTCCGTTCGTCACCGAGAACACCGGCGGCGTGCCGCAGCAGGTGCTTCCGACCTTCGCGGTGATCGCTTCCAGCGGTGGCGGCGCGATCCGCGACACCGGTGCGGACTTCCGCAAGCTCGTGCACGGCTCGCAGGCCTTTGAGATCCGCGGCGGCGCACTGCCCGCCGAGGGCAAGCTCATGGTTTCGGGTGTCGTCACCGGCATTTATGACAAGGGCTCAGGCGCGGTCATCACCAGCGAGGGTACCGGCGTCGACCCCGAGACCGGCGAGGTTCGCGTCATCACCCGCAGCGAGATCTTCGTGCGCGGCGAGGGCGGCTTCGGCGGCGAGTCGGGTCCGAAGGATGACTGGACCGCACCGGAGCGCGAGCCCGACCACGTTGTCTCGTACGAGACCGATCGCAATCAGGCTCTGATCTACCGCCTCTCGGGTGACCGCAACCGCCTGCACTCGGACCCCGAGTTCGCACGCAGCGCCGGTTTCGAGACCCCGATCCTGCATGGCCTCGCCAGCTACGGCTTCGCGGGTCGCGCGCTGCTGGCTGCTGTCGCCGAGGGCGACCCGGAGCGCTTCACGGCGATGTCGGGCCGCTTCAGCGCACCCGTCCTGCCCGGCGACACGCTCACCACCTCGATGTGGGTCGACGGCGACGACGTGCTGTTCCGCACGACGAAGACCGACGGCACCGTGGTCATCGACCGCGGTCGCGCGACGATCACCCAGGCCTAGGCCAGTACCAACGCAACGCGGCACTGCCCGGCACACCATCGCGTGTGTGCCGGGCAGTGCCGCGTTTGGCATGGGTCGACGAGCCCCGTGCGGTCCCGGTGGCTCAGCCGCCGGAGCGTATCGCCCGGGCGACGACCTCGCCGATGAGTACGGCTGAGGCGCTCGGCCCGCGGGTGGGCACGACCGGGAGGATCGAGGTGTCGGCGACGCGCAGGCCCTGCACATCGCGGACGCGCCCGGCGGCGTCGGTCACGGTGCCCATGGGCGCGGTGCCGCTCAGGTGCAGCGCCGTCCCGAGGTGGGCGCGGATCCATGCGTCAAGCAGCGCGTCATCGGCGAGGGTGCGATCGTCGAGGTCACGGAAGCCGGCGAACACCGATGCGAAGGCGTCGGCCCGCAGCACGGCGGCGGCGGTGCGGACCCCGACGCGCAGGCGCGCACGGTCGACGGCGGATTCGAGGTAGCGGTACTCGATGCGCGGTGGGGTGAGTGGATCGGCCGAGGCCAGCGTGATCCTGCCGCGGCCCTCGGGGCCCTGCAGCGAGATGATCAGCTGGAACGGCTCGCCTTCGGGCTGTGCGGTGCTGTCGGCGAAGGCGCCGCTGAGCAGATAGTCGATCGGTTTGACCGCGAGGAGGATCTCGAGATCACCGGTGCTGGTGAAATCGCGCGCGCCGGCTTCGGCGCGCACCCCCGAGAAGAAATTCAGCGCGGTCGAGAACGCGAACCGCTCGCTCGCCGTGCCAAGGCGCCGCGCGGCGCGCCACGGGAGCGTGACGTGCGGATGGTCGCTGAATGCCTGACCGACGGGGAGATCGGCGACGAGCGGGATCCCGAGCGCCTCGAGATCTGCCCGTGGGCCGATCCCCGAGGCGAGCAGGAGCTGCGTGCTGCCGATCGAGCCCGCGCACAGCACGATCTCGTCGGCGACGTGCACTCCGTCGCTCGTCTCGACGCCGATGGCGCGGGTGCACTGGAACACGATGCGCTGCGCCTGCGTATCGCCGATGAGGCGCAGGTTCGGGCGCCCGCGCGCCTCGGCGAGGTAGGCGAGTCCGGTGTTCACGCGCACCCCATCGACGATGTTCGAGGGGATCGGGCCGACCCCCGGCATCCCCGGTGCGTTCTTGTCGTGTTCGAGGCGAAAGCCGCACTCGAGCGCGGCCGCGGCGAAGGCGCGTGCGGCCGGGTTGTCTTGCGCGGGGCGGCGCACCGGGATCGGGCCGGCGTCGCCGTGCACGGGTCCTGCGCCGAAGTCCAGGTCGCGCTCGAGTGCGCGCATGACGGGCAGCAGTGCCTCGTAGCTCCATGCGGGGCCCGCGGCGGCCGCCCACGCCGCGCAGTCCTCGGGGCGCGGGCGCACGAACCCGCCGCCGTTGATGGTGCTCGAACCCCCAAGCACGCGGCCGCGGGCGACGAGATACGGGACCCCGGGTGCGAGATCGGCGGGGTAGGCCCAGTTGGCGGGATGCCCGGGCGCGGCCGCCTGCACCGTCGAGGCGTCGAGCAGCTCCGGGGGCACGTCCGCCGACACCGAGCCGGCCTCGATGACGAGCACCTCGCGGTCGCGGTCCTCGCTCAGGCGTGCGGCGAGGGGTGCCCCGGCGGCCCCGGCGCCGATCACGATCGTCTTGGTCATTGGCGCATTCCCGAATTCCGCATGCCCCTATTGACTCACGGGTGAGAAGCTGCGCCCCGAGTGGTGCGCTTGTGTGACGACGCGGCCGGATGATCTCGACTGCCAGCGGGGCGTGGCCGCGCGCTGGGTGCGACGCTCAGTCCTGGTCGCGCCAGATGCGGTGCAGGCAGAGCGAGAGAAACAGGAGGGCGCGCTGGTAGGGCCCGGCGAGGGAATAGCCGAGCTCGGCCTCCGCCTTCTGCACCCAATAGAGCACGGAGTTGTGGTGCAGAAACACGAGTGCGGCCGCCTTGCGCATCGACTCGGTGGTGGCGTACGCCTCGAGCACCTGCAGGATGCGCTCACCATGGCGCTCGGCCAGCCGCTCGAGCTTTTGCACATCGGGCAGCATCGCGAGGTACTCCGGAGCCAGATGCGCGAGCGCGCCGAGGGGGGAGGTGCGCGCGCCGTTGAGCCACACGGCATCGATACCGCGGTACGGTCCCGTGTCGGCCGGCGAGGGTCGCGAGAACCGTTGCGTATCGCATGCGTTCACGAAGCCGACGCCCGCCTGCCGGGCTGGGACGGCGTGGCTGTACGCCGCGCGGACCCCCACCGGCACCCCCGCCAGCTCGATGCCGGCGGGATCGGGGGCGGCCAGCAGGAGCACGGTCCGGGCATCGTGCGTGGTGCGGGCCAGGATGCGTTGGCCCGCGGGGCCCGCGAGGCTCGCGACGAGGGCTTCGATGCCCTCCACGGGCCCGGTGCACACCACAAAGCGCACGGGGGCATCCGGGGTGAGCCCCAGCTGGTCGAGCGCGATGTCGCGCGCGCCCTGAGGGGCCGAGCGATCGATCAGCACATCGATGGCCCGCGGTGCGGCGGCCTCCTGTCGCGCGGCCCAGCGAAGGCTCACCCGGACGGCGACGGCCAGGCGCTCCAGGGCGATCGTGGCCAGCTGCGTATCCGCGAGCGCGAGCCAGAGCTCGCCGCTGGGCTCCCCGCGATCCGCATCCTCCTCGTTGCCGATCCTGAGGTGTGCCGCGTCGACCGGTCGCGGCGTGCCCACGCCGGCGCCCAGGCCGGCGCTCATGCCTGGGTCGCCGTGGGCGGGGGCGTAGCCGAGGGGCGCGCCGAGAAAGTCGGCGGCGCGCTCGAGCAGCTCCGGCAGGTCGACCCCCTCCGCCAGGAGCTCGTCGAAGAACACGATGATCTCGGCGGACGTCGGGGGAGCGTGCTCCGGCGCGCTCGCCGGACGTGCATGCATCTGTGTCATCGTCGTCCCCTCGGCGCAGCACCAGTGCCGACACCCGGTTCCATCTTATGAGGCACACGACGCGACTGCCCGAAGTTCATTGTGCACTTGGCGAGCATTTGCCCCTGAATCTGGGCAGTTGCACGATGCATTCGCCCGTGGGCTCAGGAATACTGAATGCACCATTGACCACCCGACGAGCTCAGTGCCGAGTTCGGAAGCGTTGCCGCTTGCGGGTGTCGTATGCAGAGAGGCAATAACGATGGCGCTAGACCAGGCTTCACTCGCCCTGCTCCAGGGAATGGCCGCCCGCGGCGGCAAGCCCATGCATGAATCCACACCCGAAGAGGTGCGCGCGAACGGGCTGGCCACGGCCGCGCTGATCGGTCCCGGGCCCGAGATGGTCTCGGTGCGGGAGTATGACGTGACCGCCGAGGACGGCGGCGCATCCACGATTCGCGTGCTCGTGCCCACGGATGCCCCGCGCGGGGCGCTCATCTACTACCACGGTGGTGGTTGGGTGATCGGCAGTGTCGACGGGTATGACACGCTCGGTCGGCAGCTGGCCGAGGCCACGAACATGATCGTCGTCCTGGTCGAGTACCGCCTCGCGCCCGAGCACAAGTATCCTGCGGCCAACCGCGACGCCTGGGCCGCGTTGCGCTGGGCGCAGGCGCACGCCGAAGAGCTCGGCGTCGTGGGCCTGCCCATCGTGCTCGGCGGCGACAGCGCGGGCGGCACGCTCTCGATCGTGACGGCGCTGCGCGCTCGTGACGAGGGCGTGGGGGTGGATGCCACGGTGCTCGTGTACCCCGCAACCGATGCCGACACGGACCGTGCATCCTACAACGACCCCGCAAACCAGCTGCTGTTGTCGAAGGCCAGCATGGAGTGGTTCATGGGGCACTACCTCGGCGGCGTGGAGCACGACCCCACGCACCCGTCGATCAGCCCCATTCGGGCCGACCTGGCGGGCTTCCCGCGCACCGCGCTCGCCATCGCCGAGCATGACCCGCTGAAGGACGAGGGGCAGGAGTTCGGCGACCTGCTCGAGGCCGCCGGCGTCCCCGTGACGCGACGCCTGTTCGAGGGGCAGATGCATGCCTTCTTCCAGATGCCCAATATTCTTCCCGCGGCACGCGAGGCGATCGACTGGATCGCGGCGTTCCTTGACAGCCAGGTGTTTCACACCGAGACCGAGAGTGCATGATGAGCAGTACGACTGAGACCATTCCCACCTACGACGCCATCGTGATCGGCGCGGGTTTTGCCGGGATCTACCTGGTGCACAAGCTCCGCGACGAGCTCGGCCTCCACGTGAAGGCGTTCGAGCGCGGGGCCGGCGTGGGGGGCACGTGGTACTGGAACCGCTACCCGGGTGCGCGCTGCGACTTCGAGTCCGACTACTACTCGTACTCGTTCAACGACGAGATCCAGCAGGAGTGGGACTGGACCGAGCGGTACGCGCCACAGCCCGAGATCCTGCGCTACGCGAACTACGTCGCCGACAAGCTCGACGTGCGCCGCGACATCGAGCTGAACACGACCGTCGAGCGTGCGGTGTGGGATGAGGCGAGCCATACGTGGACTGTGAGCTGCGACACTGGCGTCACGGCGCGTGCCCGATACCTGATCTCGGGCACCGGCATTCTCTCTGTGCCGTCCACTCCGAAATTCGAGGGTATGGACACCTTCAAGGGCAAGATCTACCACACGGGTGACTGGCCGCACGAGGGCGTCGATTTCACGGGACTGCGCGTCGGCGTGATCGGCACGGGCTCCTCGGCGATCCAGTCGATCCCGCTGATTGCTGAGGAGGCCGCGCAGTTGACGGTCTTCCAGCGCACGGCGACCTTCACGGTGCCCGCAGCAAACCGTCCCGTCACCGAGAACGAACGGCGCGCGACCAAGCGCAGCTACGCACAGCTGCGCGCCCAGGCGCGCCGCAGCCAGACGGGCGTGCTCATCGAGCAGCCACTCGGCCCGTACGGCGAGGTCGACGAGCGCATCGTGCGCGGCGAACTCGAGCGGCGCTGGCGCGGCTCGGGCTTCGGCACGACGTCCGTGCTCAGCGACAACCTGCGCTCGATCGAGGCGAACAACTACACCTCCCAGTTCGTGCGCGACAAGATCCACGAGATCGTGGATGATCCCGAGGTCGCCAAGCTGCTTGAGCCGCACGACTACCCGATCGGCACGAAGCGCCTCGCGCTCGACACCAACTACTACGCCACCTACAACCGCGAGAACGTGAAGCTCGTCAGCGTGCGTAAGACGCCCATCGAGCGCTTCTCGCAAAGCGGCATCGTGGTCGGTGACACCGAGTACGAGTTCGATGCGATCGTGCTGGCCACCGGCTTCGACGCCGCCACCGGCGCGCTCGATCGCATCCGCTTCGAGGGAGTCGACGGACGCACCCTCACCGACGCGTGGGCTGAAGGTGCGAAGAGCTACCTCGGCCTCGGCGTTGCGGGCTTCCCGAACTTCTTCACGGTCACCGGTCCGGGCTGCCCCGCGATCCTCACGAATGTCATCGCGTCGATCGAACACCACGTGGAGTGGATCGCCGACTACATCGAGCACATGCGTGCCGAGGGGATCACCCGCACCGAGGTGACTGCCGAAGCACAGGAAGCCTGGGTGGCGCACGTCGCCGAGCTCGCTGCGATGACGCTGTACCCCACGGCCGCCTCGTGGTACATGGGCGCCAACATCCCGGGCAAGCCGCGGGTGTTTCTCGCCTACCTCGGCGGGCTCCACAACTACCGTGACCGTTGCGACAAGATCGCCGAAGACGGGTACCCCGGCTTCGTACACGCGAGTGACGGCGCGCCGTTGGCGAGCGAGCAGGTCGCCGTCGGAGCCTAGCTCTCAACATTCACCACCCTACCCACGCAGTGCCGGCGCCCAAAGGAGGGTGCAGTATGAGCAGCACGAGTGACCCCACTCCTACCTACGATGTCGTGGTGATCGGCGCGGGCTTCGCCGGGATCTACCTGGTGCACAAGCTCCGCGACGAGCTCGGGCTCGACGTGAAGGTCTTCGAACGCGGCGCCGGCATCGGTGGCACGTGGTACTGGAATCGGTATCCGGGTGCGCGCTGCGACCTCGAGTCGGATGCGTACTCGCTCTCGTTCAACGACGAGATCGAGCAGGAGTGGGACTGGACCGAGCGCTATGCCTCGCAGCCCGAGATTCTGCGCTACATCAACTTTGTCGCCGACAAGCTGGACGTGCGCGGCAATATCGAGCTGAACTCGACGGTCACACGTGCCGTGTTCGACGAGGACACCGACACGTGGACCGTGAGCTGCGATACCGGTGCGTCCGCCAAGGCCCGGTACCTGATGACGGCCACCGGCATCCTCTCGGTGCCGTCGATGCCGACGTTCGAGGGCATGGAGACCTTCGAAGGCCGGATCTACCACACGGGCGACTGGCCGCACGAGGGGGTCGACTTCGCGGGCAAGCGGGTCGCGGTCATCGGCACCGGTTCCTCCGGCATCCAGTCGATCCCCGTGATCGCCGAACAGGCGGCTCAGTTGACGGTGTTCCAGCGCACCGCGACGTTCACGGTGCCGGCCGCCAACCGGCCGGTCACCGAGAACGAGCGCAATGCGACCAAGCGCAGCTACAAGCAGCTTCGCGAGCAGATGCGTCGCAGCCAGGTCGGCGTGCTGCTGGACGCGGGCATCGGCAACTTCGCCGACGTCGATCTGCGGGTGGCACGGGGCGAGCTCGAGCGCCGCTGGCGCGGCGCGGGAATGAGCACCGCGATGGTGCTCAGCGACAACCTGCGCTCGATCGAGGCGAACGAGTTCACCTCGCAGTTCGTGCGCGACAAGATCCATGAGATCGTCGACGATCCGGCCGTCGCGCGCATGCTCGAGCCGCACGACTACCCGATCGGCACGAAACGCCTCCCGATCGACACCAACTACTACGACACGTTCAACCGAGAGCATGTGCGCTTGGTGAGCATTCGCGATACGCCGATCACGCGGTTCTCGCCCGCGGGCATCGTCGTGGGCGACACGGAGTACGAGTTCGACGCGATCGTGCTGGCCACCGGGTTCGACGCCTCCACCGGGGCGCTTGATCGCATCCACATCGAGGGGATCGATGGTCGGATCATGCGGGAACAATGGCGTGATGGTGCCGAGAGCTACCTGGGCCTCGCCTCGCCGGGGTTTCCGAACCTCTTCACGGTGACGGGTCCCGGTTCGCCGGCGATCCTCACCAATGTGATCGGTTCGATCGAGCACCACGTCGAGTGGATCGCCGAGTACATCGCCTACCTCCGCGCCGAGGGGATCACCCGCACCGAGGCGACCACCGAGGCAACGGAGGCGTGGACCGCCCACGTGGCGGAGCTGGCGTCGATGACGCTCTACCCGCGGGCCGCGTCCTGGTACATGGGGGCCAACATTCCCGGCAAGCCGCGGGTGTTCCTCGCGTACATCGGCGGCCTGCACAACTATCGTGATCGTTGCGAGCGCATTGCGGCAGACGGATACCTCGGCTTCGCGCATGCCGATCGCGCGCGTATCCCGGCGGGCAGCGCGGCCGCTGCCGCCGGCTCCTGACCCTTCTTCTTTTCATCGCACCACCCATTCAACGACGAAAGGCAACATCAATGGCAAACCACAAACTGATCGTGTTCACCAACCCGCAGGCGG
>JAGQTK010000109.1 GCA_020439065.1 Microthrixaceae bacterium | reverse complement strand
AAGACGAACGAAGAGATCGCCCTGATGCGCGATCGGCTCGCGCGCCTGTCGCTGTTCGTGCATGGGATCGGCGCATGGGCCGACCCCGGGGCATCCACCCAATCGGCGGTGTACGAGCAGCTGGCAGCCTGGGGGCTCCCCGTCTCGCCGTATTCGGCGGTGTTTGATGATGTGGATGCGGTGATCGCCTACATCGAGGAGCGCGGGGAGCACCGCCGCGACATCCCCCTCGGCATCGACGGCATCGTCGTCAAGGTCGACGAGCTCGCACTGCACGACGAACTCGGCACCACCAGCCGCGCGCCGCGCTGGGCGATCGCCTACAAGTACGCGCCCGAAGAGGTCTACACGAAGCTGCTCGACATCGCGGTCGGCGTGGGCCGCACCGGCCGGGTGACGCCGTACGCGGTGATGGAGCCCGTCAGCGTCGCCGGCAGCACCGTCAGCCAGGCCACGCTGCACAACCAGGATGTGGTGAAGGCCAAGGGCGTGCTGATCGGCGACACCGTCGTGCTGCGCAAGGCCGGGGATGTGATCCCCGAGGTGCTCGGCCCGGTGCTCGAGCGCCGCGACGGCAGCGAGCGGCCGTTCGTGATGCCGACCCACTGCCCGGAGTGCGGCTCGCAGCTCGCGCCCGCGAAGGCGGGCGACATCGACCTGCGGTGCCCCAACGCACGCAGCTGCCCCGCGCAGGTGCACGGCCGTGTCGAGCACATCGGCTCGCGTGGCGCGCTCGATATCGAGGCGCTCGGCGAGGTCACCGCGGCTGCGCTGACGCAGCCGTCGAGCCCCGCGTCGCCGCCCCTGCACACCGAAGCCGGGCTGTTCACGCTTCGGCTCGAGCAGCTCGTGCCGATCGAGGTCCTCGTGCGCGATGCCGAGACGGGGGAGCCCCGGCGTGACGACGCCACGGGGGAGCCGGTGCGCCGCGCGCCGTTCCAGCGGGTGGAGCTTGTGTATCCGCCCGGCTTCGAGCACGCGAGCGCGGCAGAGCGACGCGCGGCGGGGGTGCGCAAGGACCACCGCGTCTACCACCCGTCGGCGCAGGCGATCAAGCTGCTGGAGGAGCTCGAAAAGGCCAAGAGCAAAGACTTCTGGCGGCAGCTCGTCGCGCTGAACATCCGGCACGTCGGGCCCGTGGCCGCCCGTGCGATCGCGCAGCATTTCGGCTCGCTGGACGCGGTGCGCGCGGCGACGCTCGAAGAGCTGGCGTTGGTCGACGGCGTGGGCGAGATCATCGCCGAGTCGGTGCTCGAGTGGTTCAAGATCGACTGGCACCTCGAGATCGTCGAGCAGTGGACCGCCGCCGGCGTCCGCTTCGCGATCCCGGGACACCCCGGCCCCGGTGCGGCGGTCGCCGCCGGTGGGGTGCTCGAGGGGTTGACCGTCGTCGCGACCGGTTCGCTCGATGGCTACACCCGAGACGGTGCGCAGGAGGCGATCATCCAAGCCGGCGGCAAGGCCGCCTCGAGCGTCTCGAAGAAGACCGACTTCGTCGCGGCCGGGCCGGGGGCGGGCTCCAAACTCGCCAAGGCCGAGGCGCTCGGGGTGCGTGTGATCGATGCCGCGCAGTTCAAGATCCTCGTCGAGCAGGGCCCGGCGGCGCTCGAGGGAACGGGTGGCCCGGCGGCGGGGCCGAACTAGGCTGGCCTGATGTTGCAGCACACACTCGGACGCACCGGTCGCACCGTCTCGGGCATCGGGCTCGGCACTTGGCAGCTCGGCGCCGATTGGGGCGACGTGAGCGAGGCTGACGCGTTCGCGGTGCTGGATGCCGCAGCCGACGCCGGCGTCACCTTCTTCGATACCGCCGATGTCTACGGCGATGGCCGCAGCGAGTCCATCATCGGTGCGTGGCGTGGTTCGAACGAGGGCGTCCCCCTCTCGGTCGCCACCAAGATGGTGCGCCGCGCCGACGAGCCAGACTCGGCCGCGCTGACGATCGAGAACATGCGCCTGTGGACGGATCGCTCGCGCAGGAACCTGCGCGTCGACACACTCGATCTGGTGCAGCTGCACTGCCCGCGCACCGAGGTGTACGCCAACGACCGGGTGTTCGACGCGCTCGACACGCTGGTGGCCGAGGGCGTCATGGCCGCCTACGGGGTCAGCGTCGAGACGTGCGCAGAGGCGCTGCGTGCGATCGCGCGCCCCGGCGTGGCGACCGTGCAGATCATCGTGAATGCGTTTCGCCTGAAGCCGCTCGACCAGGTGCTGCCGGCAGCGGAGGCCGCCGGTATCGGCATCATCGCGCGCGTGCCCCTGGCCAGCGGGCTGCTCACCGGCCGCTACGACCGAGGCACGACATTCGCCGCGAACGATCACCGCAGCTTCAACCGCCACGGGGAGGCATTCGACGTGGGCGAAACCTTCTCGGGGGTTGACTTCGAGCGTGGCGTGGAGGCAGCGCGCGCCTTCGCGGCGTTGGCTGCGGCATCCGGCCTCGACGCGTCGACGGCGGCGTTGGCCTGGGTCGCCCAGCTCCCGGGCGTCTCGACGGTGATCCCGGGCGCGCGAAACGTCGCACAGGTGCGCGCCAACGCGGCGGCGGGGGAGGCGGGCCCGCTCGGTGCCGCGTTCACCGAGGGCGTGCGCGCGCTCTACGACGAGTACTTCCGCGCCGCGATCCACCCGAGCTGGTGACCCGCCGCCGCGCTCGCGTGCCCGTTACGCGCCGCGGGCGCGCAGTGCGGCCCGCACCTCGCGGCGCAGCACCTTGCCGATGAGCGAGGTGGGCAGCTCGTCCACGATGAAGACGCGGCGGGGCACCTTGTAGGCGGCGAGCACGCCGCGTGCGAACTCACGCAGCGCCTCCGGATCGACCTCGGCGCCGGGCTCCACCACGATCGCGGCGACAACCTCCTCCCCCGAGTGCGCACTCGGCATCCCGATGACGGCGATGTCGGCGACGCCGGGGAAGGGGCGCAGGGCGTTCTCGACCTCGGTGGGTGCCACATTGAAGCCGCCCGTGATGATGAGCTCCTTGATCCGGTCCACGATTCGCACGAACCCGGCCTCGTCGACGGTCACGATATCGCCGGTGCGGAACCAATCGTCGACGAAGACCTTCGCGGTCTCCTCGGGCTTGCGGTAATAGCCGCTGAACACCTGCGGGCCGCGCACGAGCAGCTCGCCCTCGGCGCCGGGAGCGACATCCTGCGTCGGGTTGTCGGGGTCGACCACGCGCACCTCGGTGCCCGGGATCGGCAGGCCGACGGTGCCGGCAACGCGGTTGTCTGCGATCGGGTTGGCCATCAGCACGGGGGAGCATTCGCTGAGGCCGTAGCCCTCGACGAGGAAGCCGCCCGAGGCGGCCTCGAACGGCACGACCAGCTCGTGCGGGAGCGTCATGGCGCCCGAGATGGCCACCTCGGTGCCCTGCAGCGAGATCCCCTGCTCGGTCGCAGCGGCCAGGAGGCGAGCGGCGATCGGCGGCACGAGGGGCAGGAAGGTCGCCGGGTGCTTCCTCATCACCTGCAGCACCATGTCGGGGTCAAACTTCGGGAACAGCACGAGGCGCGCCCCCATGCTCATCGCGAAGGTGAGGCACAGGGTCAGGCCGTACGCATGGAACATCGGCAGGACCGCGTAGACGACGCATCCAGGTCCCCGCGTGATCGTCGGAACCCACGCGCGCGCCTGCGCGGCGTTCGAGAGGAGGTTGCGGTGGGTGAGCGCGGCACCCTTCGGGGCGCCCGTCGTGCCCGAGGTGTACTGGATGATCGCGAGGTCATCGGTTTCGGGTACGGGAAGCGTGGATGCCACGGGATCGGCACGCAGCACATCCTCCCAGCGCACCGTGCCGCCCACCGCGGTGGTCAGCGCCTCGCGCGACTCGCGGGCCTTGGCGATGGGCAGCCGCAGCAGCGCCCGCATCTTCAGCGGCATCGCGCGGGTCACATCGACGCTGATCAGGTTGTGCACGCGCAGTTCGGCTGGGAAGTCCTGCACGGTCGCGACGACGTTGTTCCACACGATGGCGTGTTTCGCTTCGTGGTCGGCGAACTGCCCGCGCAGCTCCGACGGTGTGTAGAGGGGGTTGTGCTCGACAACCACGGCGCCCACACGCAGGACCGCGTAGAACGCCACGATGTGCTGCGGGCAGTTCGGCAGCACGATGGCGACGGGGTCGCCCGGCGCGACACCCAGCTCGCGCAGCCCGCCCGCGGCACGCTCGACCTGCGCCAGGAGCTGCGCGTAGCTGGTGGTGCGCCCGAAGAATTCGAGCGCCGGGGCGTCTGGGTACTCGCGCGCCGACGCTTCGAGGATGGAGAAGAGCGATCCCTGCACGGGTGCGATGTTCTCGGGCACGCCATCGGCGTAGCTGGTGATCCAAGGGCGGGGCGGGTCAAACGTGGTCACCCAACCAGCCTACTGCGCGCATCCGGCGGGATTCGGGGAGCGCATAAGATGGTGCGGTGTCTGAAATCACCCCCGAACTCGTGCGCCACCTCGGCTCGCTCGCTCGCATCGAGCTGAGCGAGGACGAGATTGCGCGTCTCACCGGCCAGCTCGACGCGATCGTCGACAACATTGCGAAGGTCGCGGAGGTCGCAACGGCCGACGTCCCCGCGATGAGCCACCCGCTCCCACTCGCCAATGTGTTCCGCGACGACGTCGTCGGCGAGCCGCTCTCGCTCGAGCAGGCACTGCGCAACGCGCCGGATGCCGCGGACGGCCGTTTTCGCGTCACCGCGATCATGGGGGAGGAGCAGTAATGACCGATCTCACCCGGCTCACCGCCGCCGCGCTCGCCGAGAAGCTCGCCGCGGGCGAGGTCTCGAGCGTGGAGGCGACGCAGGCCCACCTCGACCGTATCGACGCGGTCGACGGTGCGCTCAACGCCTTCTTACACGTCAACGAGCACGCGCTGACCGCGGCCGCCGACATCGATCGCCGCCGCGCCGCCGGTGACGCGCTCGGGGCCCTGGCAGGCGTGCCGCTGGCGATCAAGGACGTGCTGGTCACCACCGATATGCCCTCCACGAGCGGCTCCCGCATCCTCGAGGGATACATGTCGCCCTTCGACGCGACGGTGGTCGCCCGCGCCCGCGCGGCCGGGCTCGTCGCCATCGGCAAGACGAACATGGACGAGTTCGCCATGGGTTCGTCGACCGAGCACTCGGCATTCGGCCCAACCCGCAACCCGTGGGACCCGACCCGCGTTCCCGGCGGCTCGGGCGGCGGTTCTGCCGCGGCGGTCGCGGCGTTCGAGGCCCCGCTCGCCCTCGGCAGCGACACGGGTGGCTCCATCCGCCAGCCCGCGCACGTGACCGGCACCGTTGGCATGAAGCCCACGTATGGCGGCGTGAGCCGCTACGGCTCGATTGCACTCGCCTCGAGCCTCGACCAGGTGGGCCCGGCCACCCGCACCGTGCTTGACGCGGGCCTGCTGCACGATGTCATCGGCGGGCACGACGCGCTCGATGCCACCTCGCTCGCCGAGAGCTGGCCCTCGTTCGCGCAGGCCGCGCGCGAGGGAGCCCGCGGCGACGTCCTCAAGGGGCTTCGGATCGGCGTCGTCCGTGAGCTGCCCGACAGCGGGTTCCAGCCCGGCGTGGCGGCCTCGTTCCGCGAATCGCTCGCGGCGATGGAGGCGCAGGGTGCCGAGATCGTCGAGATCAGCGCCCCGCACTTCGAGCACGGCGTCGCGGCATACTACGTGCTGATGCCGGCGGAGGCATCCAGCAACCTCGCGCGCTTCGACTCGGTGCGCTTCGGCATGCGGGTCACCCCGCACGCCGCCGCCACCGTGGAGGAGGTCATGTCGGCCACGCGCGCCGCGGGCCTTGGCGAAGAGGTGAAGCGCCGCATCATCCTCGGCACGTACGCGCTCTCGGCCGGGTACTACGACGCGTACTACGGCAGCGCCCAGCGCGTGCGCACGCTGATCCAGCGCGACTTCACCAACGCCTTCGCGCAGGTGGACGTCATCGCCACGCCGACGGCCTCGTCGACGGCGTTCCGCTTCGGCGAGATGGTGGACGACCCGCTGGCGATGTATCTGAACGACGCGACGACGCTGCCCGCGAACCTCGCCGGCGTGCCCGCGATCTCGATCCCCTCGGGGCTCTCGGATGACGGCCTGCCCGTCGGCATCCAATTCGTCGCTCCGGCGCGTGGGGACGCGAAGCTCTACGCCGTCAGCGCGGCGCTCGAAGCACTGCTGCAAGACAAGTGGGGCGGTGCGCTGCTTGATCGCGCACCGCGTCTGGGAGAGGGTGCCTGATCATGGCGAAAGACAAGCTGCTGAGCTTCGAAGAGGCAATCGAGCTCTACGAGCCCGTCCTCGGCTTCGAGGTGCACGTCGAGCTGAACACCAAGACCAAGATGTTCTGCGGATGCGCCAACGCATTCGGTGCGCCTCCCAACACCCAGGTCTGCCCCGTGTGCCTGGGAATGCCAGGCTCGCTGCCCGCCATCAACGGCAAGGCGGTGGAATCCGCCATCCGCATCGGCCTCGCCCTGAACTGCGAGATCGCGGAGTG
>JAGQTK010000108.1 GCA_020439065.1 Microthrixaceae bacterium | reverse complement strand
GCAGGAGACACTGGCGCGGGAGCGGCAGCCTCCGGTGCCGGTGCCGGTGCCGGTGCTGCGGGCTCGGGTGCCGGTGCTGCTGCGGGTGCGGGTGCCTCGGTGGCGGGCGCCGCCTCCTCGGCGGGCGCGGCGGCGGGAGCCGCGTCGCCCGCGGGTGCGCCGGAGCCGTCACCGATGGTTGCGAGCAGCGCGCCGACCTCGATGGTCTCGTCCTCCTGCGCGTGAATCGCCTCGAGCACGCCGCTGATGGGCGAGGGAATCTCGGTGTCGACCTTGTCGGTCGAGACCTCGAGCAGTGGCTCGTCGACTTCGACCGTGTCACCCACGTTCTTCAGCCAGCGGGTGACCGTTCCCTCTGTGACGCTCTCGCCGAGAGCGGGAAGGACAACGGATTTGCTCATGAGCCTGTCTCCTTAGGACGGGTGACGCTAGTTCTTAGCTTAGTGAAGGGTGGCGCGCGGGGGCTATCACAGCGCGTGCAGCGGTTTGCCAGCCAGCGCGAGGAATGCCTCGCCGAGCGCCTCATTCTGGGTGGGGTGGGCGTGGATGAACGGCGCGATGTCTTCGGGGTGCGCGTCCCAACCGACGACGAGCTGCGCCTCGCCGATCAGCTCGCCCACGCGGGCGCCGACCATGTGCACGCCGATGACGGGTCCGGCCTTCTCGCGCACGACCTTGATCATGCCCGCGGTGCCGATGATCTCGCTCTTGCCGTTGCCGGCCAGGTTGTAGTTGTAGCTCTCGATCGCGTCGGCGCCACGCGCCTCGATGGCCTGGGCCTCGGTCAGGCCGACCGAGGCGACCTCCGGGTCGCAGTAGGTGACCTTGGGGATCTCGAGATCCGGCACCACGATCGGTGCGAGGCCCGCGATCTCTTCGGCGACGAAGATGCCCTGCGCGAAACCGCGATGCGCGAGCTGGAGGCCCGGGGTGATGTCACCCACCGCCCAGATGCCAGGGACCGTCGTGCGGAGGCGCTCGTCGACCGTGACGAAGCCGCGCTCGAGCGCGACGCCGGCTGCCTCGAAGCCGAGGCCGTCGGTGGCCGGTCCGCGGCCGACCGCCACGAGGAGGTAGTCACCTTCATGTACGGTGCCGTCTTCCAGCGTGACCGTGACGCCGGTCGCGGACTGGGTCACGGATTGGAAGCGCACACCCAGTGAGTACGTGATGCCGCGACGGCGGAAGGCCCGCTCGAGCGTCTTGCTGACCGCCTCATCCTCATTCGGGACGAGGTGGGGCAGCGCCTCGATGATCGTGACCTCCGCGCCGAACGATCGCCACACGCTCGCGAACTCGACGCCGATGACGCCGCCGCCCAGCACGAGGACGCGCCCCGGCACCTCGCCCAGCGCGAGCGCGTGTTCGCTCGTGAGCACCCGTCCGCCGATCTCGAGTCCGGGCAGCGACCGGCTGTACGAACCCGTCGCCAGAATGATGTCGGTGCCCGAGTAGATGTCGTCGCCCACCGCGACGCTGTTCGCAGAGGCGAGCCGCCCCTCGCCGGAGACGACCGTGATGCCGCGAGCCTTGAGCAGCCCCTCGAGGCCCTTGAACTTCTTCGCGACGATCCCCTCGCGGTACGCCGTCACCCCGGGCATGTCGATGCCGTCGAACTGCGCCTTCACGCCGATCGAGGGTGCGGTACGGGTGGTGTCGGCGACCTCGGCGGCGTGCAGCAGCGCCTTGGTCGGGATGCAGCCACGGTGCAGGCAGGTGCCGCCGACCTTGTCTTTCTCGATCAGCGCGACCGATTTGCCGAGCTCGGAGGCGCGGATCGCGGCCGCGTAGCCTCCGCTGCCACCACCCAGGATGACGATGTCGAAGGTGTGATCGGTCATTGCGTCACTTTCTTTGCGGTTTCAAGATTCCGGATCGTGCAGTCAGCTGAACGGAGCGCCTGTACGAGCGTACTCCTGCTTTGTCTCAGGCGTGATTCGCGAGCAGTGTGATCAGCGAGCGAACGGTGGCGCCGGTGACGCCCTTGTCGGTGTAGCCGAAGCCAGCCCCCTTGTTCATGCCGACCCCGGCGATGTCGAGGTGCACCCAGGGGATGCGGGGTGCATCTGCCTCCTCGGAGGTACGGCCGACGAACTCCTGCAAGAACAAGCCGGCAAACAGCGATCCGCCGGCCGAAACCCCGATCTGCGCGTTCTGCAGGTCGGCGACCGGCGACTGGAGGGCCTCGCGCATGTGCTCGGGAAGGGGCAGCTGCCAGGCCAGCTCGCCCGCGCGGGCTGCGGCATCCAGGTACGCCGCGACGGCCTCGTCATCGCCCATGACACCCGCGTGGCGATTGCCGAGTGCCACCGAGATCGCCCCCGTGAGGGTTGCGACGTCGACGATCAGATCGGGGCGCTCAAGGCTCGCCGCGACGAGACCGTCAGCCAACACGAGTCGACCCTCGGCGTCGGTGTTGAGCACCTCGACGGTCTTGCCGCCCAGCATCCGCAGGACATCACCCGGGCGGGTCGCGCGGCCCGAGGGCATGTTCTCCGCCACGCACATCCACGCCGTCACGCGCACGGGAAGCTCGGCGATCGCCGCGGCGCGCAGTACCGCGAGCACGGTCGCCGCACCGCACATGTCGTACTTCATGCCGACCATCGATCCGGCGGGCTTGAGCGAGAGGCCGCCCGTGTCGAAGGTGATGCCCTTGCCGACAAGCGCCACGTGCTTCGTTGCGTTGGCGGGCGCATAGCTCAGCTTGATCAGGCGCGGGGGGCGTTCCGAGCCGCGGCCCACGCCGAGGATGCCGCCATAGCCGCCCGCCTCGAGGGCGACCTCGTCGAGCACCTCCACGTCGACGGGCAGCCCCGCGACCGCTTCGATCGCGCGTTCCGCGAGGTCGGCGGGGCCGAGGTCGTTCGCCGGCGTGGTGACGAGGTCTTTGACGAGCGCGACAGCGTCGACGATCGCCTGGGCATCGCGAGTGGATGCCGCATCCAGCGCGTGCTCGGTGTGCAGCGTGATGCCACTCGCACGCTTCTTGCCGCCATCGCCGCGGTAGACGCCGAAGGTGTACGAGCCGAGGCCGGCCCCCTCAAGCGCGGCAACGGCCTGCTCGGACGAGAGTGCGAGGGAGGGGAGCGCGATCGCAACCGTGCCTGCGTCGTCGATCTGGCGCAGTGCGGCGCCCACCGCCTCGCGCAATGCCACGGCTCCCAGATCGGTGCCGAGTCCCGCCAGGTACAGGGGGGTGTCGCCGTTCGGGTTCGGCAGTCGCACCAGTGCGCCGCTGGCGCCCTTGAAGCCGATGGCGCGCAACGCATCGGCCACCCCGGGCCATTCGGTCAGCGCCTCGTCCCAGGTACCCGCGCTCGGGTCCTGCACGCCGAGCAGGAGTGCATCCGCGTCGCTCGAAACAAGAGGTGAACTGGAGATACCGATGCTGGAATGTGCCATGCCCTCCATCCTATGAGCGGGTTCCCGCGCGCGGCCGAAGCCCAGGCGCCGGGCGCTGTTGTTCGCTATGAGCGGGATCGTTGCGGGGCCGGTGGGGGTGGCTGACCGTAGAGTGGGGGCATGGGTCCTTTTGGCGAGCTCTACGATCGGCAGCCTGCGCTGGCAGATGTGCCAGAGGGCTTGCCGCTGGTCATCACGCTCACCGGGTTCACGGACGCCGGTGGCGCCGCGGCCCAGTTGAGCGAGTACTTCCGCAACGAGGTGCGCCCCGAGCCGCTCGTCGTGTTCAACAACGACGTGCTCCTCGACTACCGGGCGCGTCGGCCGCTCGTGTACTTCGATCAGGATCACCTGACCGCGTATCGCCCCGCGGCGCTCACGCTTTCCTTGGCCGAGGACGGTCTCGGCCAGGAGTTTCTGATCCTGAGTGGTTACGAGCCGGACTTCGGCTGGGAGGCCTTCGTGGCAGCGGTGCTGCAACTGGTCGCCGAACTCTCGGTGGCCTCGGCGACATGGGTGCACGCCATTCCAATGCCCGTGCCGCACACGCGGCCGATCGGCATGACGGTCAGCGGCAATCGGCGCGAACTCATCGATGCGCACTCGGCGTGGCGCCCGCACACCCAGGTGCCCGCCACCGCGGGTCATCTGCTCGAGCTTCGCCTGGGCGACACGGGCCTGCCGGTGGCCGGCTTCGTGCTGCTCGTGCCCCACTACCTGGGTGACACCGAGCACCCCGGTGTTGCCGTCGCCGCACTCGAGGCCATCGGACTCGCCACCGGGCTCTCGCTGACGCGCGACGAGTTTCGTGAGGCCTCTCGCGAGTTCCTCGCGAAGATCGAGCAGCAGATCGCGGGCAACGACGAGTTGCACCGCATGGTGCAGGGGCTTGAAGAACGGTACGACTCGTACATGGAGGGCACCCCGCAGCGTTCCACGCTGATCAACGACGGCGATCTGCCGAGCGCGGATGAACTCGCGGCGGAGCTGGAGCGATTTCTTGCGTCGCATCCCTTCGGCGATGACGAGAGCGATGGAAAGCCCTAACGCCTCCAGCGGGGTCGCGCGGGGCGAACACGTGCGCCCGATGCGGAATGGATCCGGCGCGCACGCGGTTGAAGACTGTACGTTCTCGCTTGTCACGCAACGCGTGGTTGGTATGAGAGAATGGAATCTCGGACCCGTTGTCGATCTGTTGAGTGCGTGTATGCGCCCCGACAGACTTGACAAGGGTCTTACTAGTGTCCGAAATCGTCTGGCCCGCTCGCGCGAATCTGTGCGATCCGAGGCGGGCGAACATGGAAAGGCGACACATGACTGACGCGACGACCAAGAGCCGCCCGGCCGAGACCGCAGCAGACGCTGCCGCGGCGAAGGGCGCTCCGACCAAGACGGCTGCTGCGAAGGCCACTGCGAAGGCGACTGCGGCCAAGGCCGTTGCGCCCAAGGCGGCCGCCACGAAGACGGCTGCTGCCAAGGCGGCGACCACGAAGACCGCGGCGCCCAAGACTGCGGCCGCGAAGACGACGGCGACCAAGACGACTGCGGCCAAGACGACTGCGACCAAGGCCGCGGCGACGAAGACCGCGACCGCGAAGGCGACGAGCACCAAGGCCGCCGCGGCGAAGACGACGGATGCGGCCGAGACCGCCCCCGCGAAGAAGGCGAGCACCGCGAAGGCGACGACCACCAAGGCCACGACCACCAAGGCGGCCACCACGAAGGCCACCACGGCAAAGGCCACGGCCACCAAGGCCACGGCGACGAAGGCGAGCGCCACCAAGGCCACCGCCACCAAGGCCACTGCCACCAAGGCCACCGCGGCGAAGAAGACGGCGGCCTCTCAGGCAAAGGCCGAAGAGGTCGATGAGTTCGTCGAGGATGTGGACCTTGCGCTCGAAGAAGATCTGATCGACGAGGCCCCGGTGAAGAAGGCGCCGGCGAAGAAGGCCGCGGCCAAGAAGAAGGCCGTGGTCGAGGAGGCGCTGGAGTTCTGCGGTCTCAGCGCCGTGGGCCAGCAGCTCGTGCGCACGTTGCCGGCCAAGGAGCGTCGCTTCATCGAGGTGGCCCGCGCCGTGGTGGGGGAGCCGAAGATGGTGCTGCTCGACGAGCCGGCGGCCGGTCTGCCCGAGGAGGAGACCAACGAGCTCAGCGCCATCATCCGCGCCATCCCCGAGCGCAGCGACGCCACCGTGATCCTGGTGGACCACGACATGGCGCTCGTGCAGGCGTGTTGCGAGTGGAGCGCGGTGCTCGACTTCGGGCGGCTGCTGGCCAGCGGGCCCACGGGCGACGTGCTGCGCGACCCCAAGGTGCTGTCCGCCTACCTGGGAGAGGACGAGCTGCTGTGACCGAGCCCCAGCGCACAACCGTGCGTGACGGCCTGCTGGTCGTGGACGACGTGACCGTGCAGCGCGGCGGTCGGGCCGTGGCCGAGGGCATCACCATCTCGGTGCCCGCCGGCGAGGTGACCACGCTGTTGGGGCCCAACGGGGCGGGCAAGTCCTCCACCGCCGCCGCCATCGCCGGGCTGGCCCGGGTGGCGGCCGGGTCCATCAAGGTCGACGGCACCGACATCACCAACCGCCGGCCCGATCGGGTGCGCGCCGCCGGCGTGTCGGTGGTGCCGGAAGGGCGGCGGCTGCTCACCGATCTCAGCGTCGAGGACAACCTCAAGGTGGCCACGTTCTCGCTGGGACGGGCGGCGGCCAGCGACGGTGTGGCCTACGCGCTGTCGCTGTTCCCGGAGCTCGAGAAGCGTTGGAAGATCGGCGGGCGTCTGCTCTCCGGCGGCGAGCAGCAGATGGTGGTGCTCGCCCAGGCGCTCGTGTCCAAGCCCAAGGTGTTGGTGGTCGACGAGCTCTCGCTCGGTCTGGCCCCGGTGGTGGTGAAGCGGCTCGTGCCGGTGCTCACCGAGGTGGCGTCCTCAGGGGTGGCGGTGCTGCTCATCGAGCAGTTCGCCCACATCGCGCTGAGCCTGGCCACCGACGCCTACGTGCTCGAGAGCGGCCGGGTGCGCTACTCCGGCACCGCCAAGGAGCTCAACGACAACCCCGAGCTGCTGCACTCCGCATACCTCCTGCGCGACTGATCGGCGGCGCCCGGTCGCACCCATC
>JAGQTK010000107.1 GCA_020439065.1 Microthrixaceae bacterium | reverse complement strand
GACGTGCGCAGCGATGTCGCCGCGCGGGCGATGCGCCTGATCGCGGACGGGGTCGTTGAGCGCGAGGGCGTGCCCGGCCTCGCGGCCCGCCTCGGGTACTCGACGCGCCACCTCACCCGCGTGTTGAACGCCGAGCTGGGCGCGGGCCCGCTCGCGCTCAGCCGCGCACACCGGGCGCACACCGCCCGGATGCTGCTCGTCGGCACCGAGCTCTCGGTCGCGGACGTCGCGTTCTCGGCCGGGTTCGCCAGCATCCGCCAGTTCAACGAGACCATGCGCGAGGTCTTCGACATGACCCCGATGCAGCTGCGGGCGCGCAGGCGCGGGCCGGCGCCGCCCGCCGCGGGCGCCATCGACCTCGTGCTCCCGCATCGCGGGCCGATCGATGCGCGCGCGAACTTCGCGTGGATGGGGGCGCGCACGATCGATGGCGTGATGGTCGCGGGGCCCACCAGCTTCGCCCGCGCGCAACAGCTGCCCGGCGGCCCGGCGTGGTTCGAGCTGCGGCTCGATGCATCGGGTGCGGCGCCGCGGATTCGCCTGCGGGCGCGTCTCACCGCACTCGGCGACCTGCCCAGGCTGGTCACGCGCGCTCGCCGACTGTTCGACCTCGACGCCGATCCGCTTGCGATCGATGCCGAGTTGTCGAAGCATCCCGAGCTGACGGCGGCCGTCGCGCAGCGCCCCGGGATCCGCGTGCCGGGGACGACCGACCCGCACGAGCTGCTGATCCAGGCGATCGTCGGCCAGCAGATCACGGTGGCCGCGGCGCGCACGGTGCTGACCCGGCTGACCGACGCGTTGGGCGAGCGCATCGAGCCCCACGAGGGGATCGACCGGATGTTCCCGACGATGACGGCGATCGCCGAACGCGGCGCCGAGGTGCTGCGCGGGCCCCAAGCCCGGATCCGCGCGATCACCGGCGCGGCCGCCGCCTTGGCCTCGGGCGAGCTCACCCTGGGGCTCGGCGACGACAACGAGGCGCAGCGGCGCGCGCTGCTCGCGCTGCCGGGCATCGGGCCGTGGACCGCGGACTATGTGCGGATGCGGATCACGGGTGACCCCGATGTCTTCCTCCCGGGCGACGCGGCGGTGCGCAGCGGCGCCGGGCGGCTCGGGCTGCCGAGCGCGGCGGCTCCGCTCACGGCCTGGGCGGAGCGAGCCGCGCCGTGGCGCAGCTATCTCACCGCGCACCTGTGGCGGGCCGTTGCGCCCTTTTGAAGCGACCACCACGCCGCCAAGACCCACCACGCGGCTCCGAGAGCCCGCACCCGAAGGAACCCCATGAACGAGAACGTTGCGCACATCGAGCACGTCGACACACCCGACGGCCCGCTGATCGTGATCGCGGATGCCGCGGATCGCGTGCTCGCGGCCGGCTGGTCACGCGATGAGCTGGCGGTCGCGCGCCGCATCCACCCCGCACTTCGGCCGAGCACCTGGGTGCCGGCGCGAACCGCTGCGGGCGCCGCGGCGCGCGCCTACTACGCGGGCGATCTGGCCGCGATCGACGCGGTCGCGGTGGCGCAACGCGGCACCGCGCTGCAGGAAGCCGGTTGGGCGGCGCTGCGCGCCATCGCGCCGGGTGCGCCCCTGAGCTATCGCGAGTTCGCGATCGAGCTCGGCGCCCCGCGCGCGGTGCGAGCCGCGGCATCCATCTGCGCGCGCAACGCGCCGGCGCTGTTCGTGCCCTGCCACCGGGTGCTGCGGGCCGACGGCACGCTGGGCGGGTACGCCTGGGGGACGGATATCAAGCGCGCGCTGCTCGAGCGCGAGTCGGCGCACTGACCCGACCACGCTGACCCGCAGACGCTGCGCCCGACACGGACACGCGGCGCTGGCCGGCGGGCGCGCCCGGTGACGCCCCGGTTGCGCGCGGCGCGCGGACGCGTATTCTGGAAGGCTGTCGCGGCAACCTGGCCGCGGCGACGACGTCCGCGCCACGAGCGCACCGAGGATCATGACTTCGAATTCTGCGCCCCAGCCGCGGCTCTCCACGCCGCGCGCCCTCGCACGCCTGCTCCCGTTCGCAAAGCCCGCAATGCCGCGCCTGATCGGCGGCGCGATCGCCGCGCTCGGGGCCGCGGCCATGACGCTGCTGATCCCGATCGTGCTGCAATTCGCCGTCGACGGCCCGATCGCCTCGGGCGACGCGACGCTGATCGTGTGGGCGGCGCTCGGCATCTTGGGGCTCGGCGTGCTCGAGGCGGTGTTCGTGTTCCTGCGTCGCGCGTTCGTGCTGCGCCCCGGGATGGGGGTGGAGTACGAGATCCGGCAGCAGTTCTACCGCCGCCTGCAGCGACTGCCCGTCGCGTTCCACGACCGCTGGCAGTCCGGGCAGCTGCTCAGTCGCATGATGCAAGACATCGGCCTGATCCGCCGCTGGCTCGTGTTCGGCGCGATCCTGCTGCTCGTGAACCTGCTCACCATCATCATCGGCTCGGTGCTGCTGTTTCGCTGGCACTGGCTGCTCGGCACCACCTTCCTCGTCGTGTCGATCCCCCTGTGGTGGGTCGGCTTCCGTTTCGAGCGCAAGTACGGCGTCCTCGCGCGAATGAGCCAGGACCAGGCGGGCGATCTCGCCACCGCGGTCGAGGAGAGCGTGCACGGCATCCGCGTGCTCAAGGCCTTCGGTCGGGGCTCGCACGCCCTGCACAAGTTCCGCAAGCAGGTCGATGATCTGCGCACCACCGAGCTGCGCAAGGGCCGTGAGGTGGGGCTGCTGTGGTTCTGGCTCGACGCCGTGCCGATGGTCGCGTTCGCGCTGTGCCTGCTTGCCGGCATCTACCTCTCATCGATCGGGCAGCTGAGCATCGGCGAGCTGCTCGCATTCTTCGTGATGGCGACGGCGCTGCGCTGGCCCATCGAGTCGCTCGGGTTCCTGTTCTCGTTCCTCATCGACGCGCGCACCGCAACCGATCGCATCTTCGAGGTGCTCGAGGAGCCGAACACCATCGTCGACCCGGCGGAGCCTGTGACCATCGCGCAGCCGCGCGGCGAGCTCGCGTTCCGCGACGTGCACTTCCGGTATCAGGATGCCGCGGCCGGCGAGCGCGATCTGCTGGACGGCATCGAACTGGTCGTGCGTCCCGGCGAGACGATGGCGCTGGTGGGGCTGACGGGCTCGGGCAAGACGACCATGACGACCCTGGCGACACGCCTCTACGACGTCACCGGCGGCCGCGTCGAACTCGACGGCATCGACGTGCGCGCGCTCCGGCTCGATGAGCTTCGCGGGCACATCGCGATGGCGTTCGAGGAGGCGACACTGTTCTCCGCCTCCGTGCGCGAGAACGTGCTGATCGGGCGCGAGGATCTCGACATCCACAGCGCCGAGGCCGACCTCGCCCTGCGCGAGGCGCTCGAGATCGCGCAGGCGCACTTCGCGTACGAGCTGCCGGACGGCGTCGACACGGCAGTGGGGGAGGAGGGGCTCAGCCTCTCCGGTGGCCAGCGCCAGCGCATCGCCCTCGCCCGGGCCGTCGCCGCCCGCCCGTCCGTGCTCGTGCTCGATGACCCGCTGAGCGCACTCGACGTCGACACCGAGGCCCTCGTGGAGGCGGCGCTGCGCCGCGTGCTCGCCACCACCACGGCCCTGATCGTCGCCCACCGCTCCTCGACCGTGGCCCTGGCCGATCGCGTCGCCGTCCTCGACGCCGGCCGCATCGTCGGCGTCGGCACGCACAGCGAGCTGCTGCGCGAGAGCGAAATCTACAGACACGTGATCTCGAGCCTCGAGGCCGACGATCTCGCACAGCGCGAAGCAGAGGTGAACCTGTGACTGACGCATCCGTGCGCGGCACCAGCGGCGAAGACCGCGACGACTACACGAAGGCCGAGAGCCGGCAGATCCGCCGGCGCTCGCTGCGCCTGCTTGGCTCGCTCATCTCGCCCATGCGCGGCCTCGTCGTGCTCACCGGCGTGGTCATCGTCGTCGCGACCGGGCTCCAGGTCCTCGGGCCGCTGCTGATCGCGTACGGCATCAACACCGCGCTCCCGCTTGCCGTCGAGCAGATGCAGTGGATGCCGGCGATCGGCGTCACCGTGATCTATCTGCTCACCGGCACGGCCGGCGCGGGGTTGATGGGCTGGTTCGTCGTCCTCTCGGCCCGGCTCACACAGACGATCCTGTTCGATCTGCGCACCCGGATCTTCCGGCACACCCAGCGTCTCAGCCTGGAGTTTCACGAGAAGTACACCTCCGGGCGCATCATCTCGCGACAGACGAGCGACCTCGAGTCGATTCGCGAGCTCCTCGACGGCGGCCTGAATCAGCTCGTCCAGGGCGCGCTGTTCGGGCTGTTCACCCTGGTGATGCTGTTCGCGCTCGACTGGCGCAGTGGCATCGTGTTGCTGGCGATGGGCGTGCCGCTGTGGCTGCTGATGCGCTGGTTCTACATCGAGTCGCAAAAGGGCTTCCGCATGTCGCGGGTGGTCAGTGCCCGGCTCATCGTGCAGTTTGTCGAGACCATGACCGGTATCCGCGCGGTGAAGGCGTTTCGCAAGGAGCAGCGCAACGACGAGCAGTTCGGTGAGGTCTCGGCCGAGTACCGCAGCGTCAACCTGCGCCTCGTGAACCTCTTCGGCATCCTCGATCCGGGGCTCATCCTGATGGCCAATGTCACGATGGGCGTCGTGCTGTTGTGGGGCGCGTTCCGCGTCGTCGACGGCACGCTGCTGCTCGGCACGCTGCTGGCGGTCGTCATGTACGTGCGCAACTTCTTCAGCCCGCTGGAGGAGGTCGCGATGTTCGTGAACTCGTACCAGTCGGCAACCGCGGCGCTCGAGAAGGTCTCGGGCGTGCTGGAGGAGGAACCCACCGTCTCGGACCCCGCGCGCCCGGTCGATCTGTGGACCGCCAAGGGGCACGTGCACTTCGACGATGTGCGCTTCGGCTACGCCGGGGGCAAGACGATCCTGCCCGATTTCACCCTCGACATCCCGGCCGGGCAGACCATTGCGCTTGTCGGCACGACCGGCGCCGGCAAGTCGACGTTGGCCAAACTCATCTCGCGCTTCTACGACCCGAGCCGCGGCGCGATCCGCCTCGACGGTGTCGATCTGCGTGCGCTGCACCCGAAGGACCTGCGCCGCGCCATCGTCATGGTGACCCAGGAGGCGTACCTGTTCTCGGGCACCGTGGCCGACAACATCGCACTCGGCAAGCCCGATGCATCGATGGAGGAGATCCAGGCGGCCGCGCGAGCGGTGGGCGCGGATGCCTTCATCGAGGCGCTCCCGGACGGCTACGCCTCCGATGTCAACAAGCGCGGCGGCCGCGTCTCGGCCGGGCAGCGGCAGCTGATCTCCTTCGCCCGGGCATTCCTCGCCGATCCGGCGGTGCTCATCCTCGACGAGGCGACCGCCTCGCTCGACATGCCGAGCGAACGGATGATCCAGGACGCACTGCAGACCCTGCTTGCCGACCGCACCGCGATCATCATCGCGCACCGGCTCTCGACCGTCGCGATCGCCGACCGGGTGCTGGTGATGGAGCACGGGCGGATCATCGAGGACGATACGCCTGCGGCCCTGATCAGCGGCACCGGCAAGTTCGCGCAGCTGCACGCCGCGTGGCGCGAGTCGCTCGTGTGAGCCGGAGGCGCGCGCGGCGCTACAGCGTGATGCGGCCGATCACGTCGCCGTACTCGGTCTCGCCCACGGGCACGAATCCCATGCGCAGGAAGAAGGCCTCGGGCCCGCCCTCGCCGGCCTCGTAGATCACGTCCACGTGGTCGAAGCCGCGTGCGCGGGCCTCGGCCAGCAGCGCCTTCACCGCGAAACGGCCGAAGCCGCGGCCCTGGCCGACGGCGTCGACGTTGATGCGCCACAGCACCGACTTGAAGTGCTCGACCGCGGCATCCGGGTCGAAGTTGGCGCTGACGAAGCCCACGACCGTGTCGCCGTCGAGCACCACGCGCTGCCAGCTGGTCTGTGGGTTCATGACCGTCGCCGCGACGCCGTACGAAACCGGAGCGAGGAACTGCTCTTGCCCGGGTTTGAGCGAAAGACTGTTCACCGCGACGATCGTCGCGGCCGACAGTTCAACCAATCGGAGATCATCCATGCACCCAGGCTAACCCGGAACGATTGCGCTTTGGTGGGGCTCGTGCGCGGCGGTGGATGCCACAGGGTGTCGCAGGCATGGTGCCCAGGCGAGCGTCGGGGGCAGCGAGCACCGGGCAAGTTCTCTCGATGTCGAGATACTTCGGGGGTGCGATACCCTATAACACGACCCGAATGGAGATTACACACGTGACTCACTCGAAGATCGTTTACACCCACACGGACGAAGCCCCCGCCCTTGCGACCTCTTCGTTCCTGCCGATCGTGAAGGCTTTCACGGCTCCGGCAGCGGTGGATGTCGAGACGCGTGACATCTCGCTCGCGGGGCGCGTATTGGCCGCGTTCCCGCAGAAGCTGAGCCCCGAACAACAGGTGGGCGACGCGCTCGCAGAACTCGGTGGGCTGGCGACGCTGCCCACCGCGAACATCATCAAGTTGCCCAACATCTCGGCCTCGATCCCGCAGCTGAAGGCCGCCAT
>JAGQTK010000106.1 GCA_020439065.1 Microthrixaceae bacterium | reverse complement strand
AGGCGGGCATGCCGCTCACGACGGGACGAGAAGTGTCAGCAATGGCCATAATGCGCTCCATTCGGTCAGTACTTCAATGATTCGACAGATTTATCGCGAGTTACTGCAAAATCGGACTTAAAGAAACCGAGTTCTTTAGATATAGTCAAAGAATGCCGACATCGCTGGAACTCACCACCCTGGGCCATCGGATCCGCCACCACCGCGTGCGAAACGGGATGACGCTGGATGAGCTCGGCGCGCTGGTCGGCGTCGCGGGGAGCCAGCTCAGCTTGATCGAAAACGGCAAGCGCGAGCCCAAGCTCTCACTCCTCCAGGCTATCGCGAGCGCGACCGGCACGGACGTGAGCGACCTGATTTCTGGGGATGCGCCGAACCGGCGCGCCGCCCTCGAGATCGAGCTCGACCGGCTGCAGGCCAGCAATGTCTTCCGTGGCCTCGGCATCGCGCCAGTGCGGGTGACCAAGGGGGTGAGTGACGAGACCCTCGAGTCGATCCTGGGGCTGCATCGCGAGCTGCAGCGTCGCGAGCGCGAGGCGATCGCGACGCCCGAAGAAGCCCGCCGCGCCAACACCGACCTGCGCCTGACGATGCGCGCCCGCAACAACTACCTCCCGGATATCGAGCGCCTCGCCGAGGCACAGCTGCGTGACGCCGGCCACACCAGCGGTGCGCTGACGCACCGCACGGTGACGATCATGGCCGAGCGACTGGGCTTCGAGCTCATGTATGTGAGCGACCTGCCGCACTCGGCGCGCTCGGTCACCGACCTCGAGAACGGCCGCATCTACCTGCCTCCCACCTCGATCCCGGGCGGGCACGGCCTGCGCTCGATGGCGCTGCAGGCCCTCGGGCACCGCGTCTTGGGGCACGCACGCCCCGAGAACTACGCCGACTTTCTGCAGCAGCGCCTCGAGATCAACTACTTCGCCGCGTGCTGCCTCATGCCCGAGACTGCGGCCGTCGCCTTCCTCGCCCAGGCGAAGAAGGAGCGCAATCTCGCGGTCGAGGACTTCCGCGACGCGTTCGGGGTGACCCACGAGTCGGCCGGCATGCGACTGAGCAACCTCGCGACCTCGCACCTCGACATGCGCATGCACTTTCTCCGCGTCGACGAGAGCGGAGCGCTCAGCCGCGGCTATGAGAACGACGGCCTGCCGCTGCCGCAGGATGTGACCGGCTCGATCGAGGGGCAGATCGTCTGCCGCAAGTGGAGCGCGCGCGCCGCCTTCACGCACCAGAACCGCACGACGGAGCAGTACCAGTACACAGATACCCCCGCCGGGACCTTCTGGTGCTCGACGCAGACGGGGGCGACCGCCGCGGGCGAGTACTCGATCTCCGTGGGTGTGCCCTTCGATGATGCCCGGTGGTTTCGCGGCCGTGAGACCCAGCAGCGAGCAATGTCGACCTGCCCCGACGAGAGCTGCTGCCGCCGGCCACCCAGCGCGGTCGCGCAGCGCTGGGCGGAGAAGGCGTGGCCGAGCGCCCGCGTGCACACCCACATGTTCTCGCCGCTGCCCCGCGGGGCATTCCCCGGTGTCGACGACAACGAGGTGTACGAGTTCCTCGACCGGCACGCGGCCGAGTAGCCGGCTCAGCGCGGACGCGCCTGGGCGAGCTCCGCACCGGCGTGCGCCAGTTCGGCCAGTGCGGCCTCGCTCGGCTCTGGGGCGACGCCGGCCACGAGGTCGGTGAGCACCCGCACGTGCGCGCCGTGCTCGATCGCGTCAAGACCCGTCGCCCGCACGCAGTGGTCGGTCGCGATGCCGACCAGGTCGACATCGAGCACGCCGTGCGCGCGCATCAGCTCGGCGGCCGTGACGCCCTCGTCGGTGACGCCCTCGAACAGCGAATAGGCGGGGATCCCCTGCCCCTTCTTCAGGTGGTGGCTGATGAAGCTCGTGTCGAGGCCGGGGTCGTACGCCGCGCCCGCGGTGTTCGCCACGCAGTGCACGGGCCAGGTATCGACAAAATCCGGGGCGGCGGGATCCACCGCGAAATGCCCACCGTTGTCGTCATCGGCGTTGTGCCAATCGCGCGATGCGAGGATCAGCGCGTAGTCGCCGTGATGGACGGCAAGGTGCTCGGTGATCGCCCGGGCGACGGCGTCGCCGCCCTCGACCCCGAGCGCTCCGCCCTCGGTGAAGTCGTTTTGCACGTCGACGATGAACAGCGCTCTAGCCATGTCGCCAGTGTACGAGCGATCCGCTCCGCGCGCCTCGGGTGCGCCGGGACGGGACCGGGGTGCACCGCTATGCGGCGATGAACATCACGACGAACGAGGCCACGAGCCCGACCAGGCCCACAGCAGTGACGATGCCGCCGAGCAGGCGCAGGGCGCGCACGGGCGCGGAAGCGCGCTCGAGGCGCATTCGCCCGGCCCGACCGCGCCGGTAGTAGACGGTGGCCCAGTCCGCGCTGCCCGTGCCCCGCCGACTGATCTGCGCGAACTGCGCGCTGGTGAGCCCGTGCGCGTAGACCTGACCATCGTCGCCGAACCAGCGCACCAGGGGCCCGTGCTCGTCGTGCTCCACCGCCGCACGCGTGGCGACCCATCCGAAGTCGAGTAGCGCCGCGAGGAGCGCGGCGAGCAGCAGCACGATGCCGACCGTCAGACCACCGATGGAAAACACCTCGGCAACGTTGGAGACGATCGCGAGCCCGGGGTTCATTGGAGCCACCTTGGGGATTCGAACCCCAGACCTATTCATTACGAGTGAATTGCTCTACCAGCTGAGCTAAGGCGGCGTGCGGCGCCGAAGCGGTGCACAAGCATCGATCTTACAGCCTCGCGCACCCGCGCGCGAACCGACGCCACCCGGGCGCGTACACCGCCCGGAACGCGTCGCGCTGCCCGTGGCGTCGTCAGTCGCACTGCAGCGCGGAGGTCGGCACCGCCCCGGTGAGGAAGTATGCCTCGATGGCGTCGTCCACGCAGCGATTGCCCTGGTTGTAGCCGGTGTGGCCCTCGCCGACCCGCGTGATCAGCACGCCCGAGTCGAGCTGCTCCGAGAGCGCGACCGACCACGCATAGGGCGTCGCCGGGTCGTTCGTCGTGCCGACGACGAGGATCGGCGCGGCACCGGCAGCGTGGATCGGGCCGCGCGTGCCCACTGCGGGCACCGGCCAGAACTCGCACAGATCCGGCGCGTCCGAAGACCAGTACGGCGCGATGGTCGGCGCGCCCTCGCGAATGCGCGCGGCCGCGTCATCGATCGCCGCCTGATCCGTCGAGGCCGGGTAGTCCATGCAGTTATAGGCGTTGAAGGCCTCGGTCGAGTTGTCGAGGTAGCGCCCACCCTCGCGGTTGTAATAGAAATCGGCGAGGAAGATCATCTGCGCGCCTTCGCCCGCGAGCGCCGAGGCGAGCGCCTCCCGCAGGAAGCCCCAGCTCTCCTGCGCGTAGAGCGCGGCGATGACGCCGGTGAGCATCGTGTCGGATCCGACCGCACGCCCGTCCGGCGTGGGCAGCGGGCTTCGCTCGGCCGCGGCGAGCAGCGCCCCGAGATCCGCCATGCCCTGATCGACCGTGCCGCGGAACGGGCACGACTTCTGCGTGAGGCAGTCGGCCATGAACGCTCGCAGCGCCGACTCGAAGCCGATCGCCTGCGTGGTGCCGACCTCGAGCGACGACACGGAAGGATCGATCGCGCCGTCCAGCACAAGCCGCCCGACGCGCTCCGGGAACAGCTTCGCGTAGGTGGCGCCGAGGAAGGTGCCGTACGAGAAGCCCAGGTAGTGCAGCTTCGTATCGCCGAGCACCCCGCGCAGCAGGTCCAGGTCGCGGGCCGCGCTCTCCGTGTCGACAAAGCCGAGGATGCCGTCGCTGTTGCGCTCGCACGCCGCCGCGAACTTCTTGCTGTCGGCGGCCACCTCGTCGATCCAGGCAGGTGAATTTCGCTCCGCATCCGGGATCCCGAACAGGAAGGCATCCATCCCCGCCGCGTCGAAGCACCGCACCGCCGTCGATCGGCCGACCCCGCGTGGGTCGAAGCCGATGACGTCGTAGCTCTGCCGCAGCTTGGCGCCCACCCCGTAGTCGATCGAGTCGCGGATGAAGTCGAAGCCGCTCGATCCCGGTCCGCCGGGATTGGTCAGCAGCGAGCCGAGCGGCTTGCCATCGCGCGCGCGCTGGCGGATGACCGCGAGTTCGATCTCGCCCGCCGACGGGTCCGCCCAGTCCAGCGGTGCGGTGATCATCGCGCAATCGAACCCGCCGTTGCAGTCTTGCCAGGCCACCTCCTGCTCGTAGTACGGCAGCAGCGGCTCGCTCACCCCCGTGGCATCCGGAAGACGCTCCGGCGCCGGTGCGGGCGCGAGCCCGGCGCATCCGCTCAGAACGATGGATACAACGGCCACGGCGGCAGCGACGAGTGCGCGCCGCGCGGGCTTGTGCGTGCGGGTCATGGGGTCCTTCCGCTGGCGACGGTGACAAGCAGGCCCTCAATCGCGAGCAGGGGTGCCGCGTTGAGCTGGAGGTTGCGGCGCGTCGCCGCGATCGCATCGAGGCCCAGCAGCGCGCGCTCCGGCCCCCAGGCGGCGGCGACCGCCGAGATCTCGGCCTGCATTTCTGTGTTGATCAGGGTTTCGGTGCGCCCGTAGTGCACCATGAGCATGTCGCGAAACACCGATTGGAGGTCGGTGAGCACCCGGTCGATCCCGTCGCGGAGGCTGCGGGTGGCTCGGCGCTTTTGATCGTCTTCGAGGGCGCTCAGCTGCGCCCGGAACGCGGGTGGGATCGCGGCGCCGGGCGCCAGCCCCATGCTGTGGCGCATCTGCTCGCGCTCACGCACGTCGCGATCAGCGGTGAGCGCCTTCGCGTCGTCGGTCGCGATGGCAACGATCCGCCCGGCCGCCTCGACGGCGTCCGAGACCGAGCGCACCTCGAGCACGGCGCGCACCGTGGCGTCGCGGCGGGCGCGGGCGTCGGCGTCCGTCGCAAGCCGCTGGGCCATGCCGATGTGGCGCTGCGCGTGCCGCGCGGACTGTTCGGCAAGCGCAGGTTCGACCCCGGTGCGCTGCGCGATGAGGCGGACGACGTCGAGCACCTCGGGCTCGTTCAGGCGCACGACGCGAACGCGCGAGCGAATGGTGGGCAGCAGATCGGCGTCGCTCGGCGCACAGAGCACCCACACCGTGCGTTCGGGCGGCTCCTCGAGGGCCTTGAGCAGCACGTTCGAGGTGCGCTCGCTCATCCGATCAGCGTCTTCGACGATGATCACCCGGTACCGTCCGAGCGACGGCGCGTAGTAGGCCCCGCGCACGAGCTCGCGCGCCTCGGCGATCGAGATGATGACGCGGTCGGTGCGCAGCGCGGTGAGATCGGGGTGGGTTCGCGCATGCACCTGCGCGATCGTGTCGGCGTCGTCCGGATCGCGCGCGATGAGGGCCGCGGCAAACGCCGAGGCGAGCGTGGAACGACCGGAGCCCGCGGGACCGGTGATCAGCCAGGCGTGCGTCATTGCGCCGGGCGCCGCGTCGGGCGCGGCGGCGGCCCGAAGGGTCGCAACCGCCTCGTCCTGGCCCAGCACTGCATCCCACGCGCTCATCGCATCCACCCTATCCGGGGCCACCGACCGCCGAGCTTCGTGCCGGCCCGCGGGGCCGGCCGTGCCCGGGGAACCTCGCCCGCGTGCATCAGCCGCGCGCGGCGATCTCCGCCTCGACGCGGGCGCGAATGCGCTCGGCAAGCTGCTCCGGCGGGAGCGAGGCATCCACCACCAAGAAGCGCTCGGGCTCGGCCGCGGCGAGCCCGAGGAAGGCCTCGCGCACGCGCACATGAAACTCCTCGCGTTCGGCCTCGAGCCGGTCGAACGGGCGGTCGTCGCCGTCCATGCGGGCACGCGCGACGGCGGGGTCGAGATCGAGCAGCACCGTGAGGTTCGGCAGGATCCCGCCCGTCGCCCACAACGAGAGCCCGCGCACCTGCTCGGCGTCGAGTACACGGCCGGCGCCCTGGTAGGCCACCGACGAATCGAGGTAGCGGTCCTGGAGCACGACCTCGCCACGCTCCAGGGCGGGCACGACAAACTCGGCGACGTGATGCGCGCGATCCGCGGCATACAGCAGCGCCTCGGCCCGGGGCGCGATGTGCCCGCGGTGGTGCAGCACGATCTCGCGAATCCGCTCGCCGACGGCGGTGCCGCCGGGCTCACGCGTGCGCACCACCGTGCGCCCACGATCAGCCAGCCACTGCTGCAGCAACGCGACCTGGGTGCTCTTGCCGACGCCGTCGCCGCCTTCGAAGCTCACCCACAGACCATCGCCCGCCCAGCGCCCGGCTCGCGGGGCGCCTGCGGAGGTGTCGCTCACGCTTCGGTCGCCGCCGACGCAGCGTCGTCCGCCGTCGTGGCGGGCTTCTTCGTCGCGGTGGCCTTCGCAGCCGTCGTCTTGGCAGCCGTCGTCTTGGCAGCCGTCGTCTTGGCTGCCGCGCTCTTCGCGGTCGCGGTCTTGGCGGTCGCCGGCTTCTTGGCGGTCGCGGTGCTCGTCTTCGTGGCGGCGGCCTTGGTCGTCGCTGCCTTCTTGACGGGCGCCTTCTTCGCCGGTGCCTTCTTGGCG
>JAGQTK010000105.1 GCA_020439065.1 Microthrixaceae bacterium | reverse complement strand
GGCGACTGATCGCAGCGCGGGCCGGGGTGAGATCCCCGGCCCGCGCTCGCCGCATCCGACACGCCGCATCCAACCAGGTTGACAAGGTCGGCAACAGGCCCTATATTAGTAAGTGTCAAGTCAACTAACCGGATGTTCTGAGGAGGACACCATGACCACCATCCTGAAGGCCGAAGGCAAGGGCCAGCTGCTCACCGCCGTCACCACCCTGCTCGGCTACACCCCGACCGAGTCGCTCGTGATCGCCCCGTTCCGCGACAACCGCGCCCACGGTGCGCTGCGCGTCGACCTCCGCACCGATCTCGACGCCGACGAACTGGCCGCGTACGCCTCCCAGGTGCTGGGGATCGCCTGCAAGGTCGGCGGCGTCACCATGATCGCCGCCGCGATCTACTCCGACGGCGACCAGGCGCAGCACGCCCCGCTCGCCGAGACCCTGCGCACCATGGGCGACCTGCTCGGCCTCGAGGTCGCAGCGATCTTCTACTCGACCCCCACCGCATGGGGCGAGTACTTCGGCGAAGAGCACACCGAACCCGCACCGGCCCTCCCCGGCGCCCCTGCCCTCTCCACGGGTGACCAGCACGCCGGGTTCGACCTCCCCGCCACCGATCCCGCGCTCGCGGCAGCCGTCGCGTCGGCGGTGTTCCCCACGGATGACGGCGCGAGCCTGACCGCGATGCTCGAAGGCGTCCTCACCGCCGACCTCGACAACCCCGAGCCGAGCACCCTGGCACACCTCGCGGCCGTCATGGTGATCCCCGCCCTGCGCGATGCCGCCCTCGTCCAGTGGGCCAGCGACGAGCAGACCGGCCGGGAGGCCCTCGCCGCCCAGACCGGCTACAACGCCACGGGCGCCCAGATCCCCGACCACATCGGCCGGATCATCATGGGCCGCACCATCCACCGCCCCGACCCGGCACGCCTGCGCGCCGCGCTCGCCGCATGCCGCATCGCCGCCGCCCACGTCAACGGCCGCGAGCACGCCGCGCTGCTCACCGCCGCCGGATGGCTCTCGTGGGCACTGGGCCGCTCGACCGTCGCAGGCCACTACCTCGACCACGCCAGGCACGCCGACCCCGACCTGACCATGGCGGAACTGCTCAGCCGCCTCGTGGAGTCCGCAACCCACCCGGCCTGGATCTTCGCCCACTGAGCCACCGAGGGCCCCTGAGAACCGCTCAGGGGCCCTCCCCCGCAGTCATCCTCGAGCCCTCGCGCTCGCCGCAACACACAACGTGTTCCAACCGAGTTGACAACACTCACCGGATGCCCTATATTAATAAGTGTCAAGTCAACTAAAGAGAGGAGCACGGAACGTGTGCCAGATCTGCGGCTACGGAGCCCGCCCCGAGGCCATCTGCCTCGAGAACGGCACCGCCCCAGCCAGCGAGTACGACGGCCCACCCGACCCCGCCGACAGCGACGGTCGGCTGTGAGCCCCAGGGGCGGGCGACCACCACGGTTACCCGCCCCCACCGCCCGGGCCGGCGCTCGCCGCGGCAGCGGCAGTCAGGGCGCGGAGACCTCCGTAGAGATCTCGGCGGCGTGACGGACGGTGATGCCAGCGAAGAAGATCGCAGCGTCGCGCAAGGCGCCCGGATTGATGCAGCACCAGACCTCGTCAAGACGGCGGCCGGAGACCGTGGCGCCGGCGAACCGGCCAGGGAATCCGTTTCCGGTAAGGGGCGCGACTTCCCCGATGAACCGCTCGCACCATTGGAGCTCCTCGTGCGTGAGATCGGCGTAGACCCCACCGGCGACAGCGCCGGCCATCTTGTCGGCGAGCGAGTGCCGATGTATGCCACCCTGCGGCACCTTCACGCCGGCGTGAGCGTTCGCGACGTCGAGGGCGTTCTCGCAGAGCTGGTGCACCGCGAACAGGATCGGCCGACTCAGCCCCCACCCATCACCAGATGCCTCGGCGGCGTCGACGAGCACCCGCAGCGCAGTCGCGTACTGATCGACGATCGCGACCTGATCCGCCTCCCGAGTCACACCCCCGAGCCCGGCACAGTGACCCGCGCCCGGGTGCTCGCCGTCATCGCCGATTGGATAGGCAAGGTTCTCAAGGGATGGAAGCGCCACGGGTCTCCTCCGATCGACGGGTCGCTCCCATCCTCCCCCCCCTACTAAGGGCGCGGCCGCGCTCGCCGCAGCTGCAGGGAGGCGGCGAGCGCGCGGATACACGGGGCGCTGATACTCGAGCCGCTATGGTGACGGCCATGGCACGCAGGACGTTCACACAGCTCGTAGACGACATCGATGGCGCAGTTCTCGGCGAGGGCGAAGGTGAGACCGTCCGCTTCGCGCTCGATGGCAGAGAGTACGAGATCGATCTCGGCACCGAGAACGCCGAGAAGCTGCGCGCGGCCTTAGCCGGGTACGTGGATGCTGGACGGCGCATCGGCGGCCCCGCCTCACGGCAGACAACTTCTCGACGCGGCTCGAGCCGCTCGGTCGACGAGATCCGAGCCTGGGCTCGTGAGAACGGCTTCACCGTCTCGAACCGCGGCCGGATCCCGGTCGCCGTGGAAGCTGCCTACAACGCTCGCTGAGCGATCGACACGCCGCTGACTTAGCCGATGGCCGAGAAGGTCATCAACTCGGCTCCCGCTCGCAGGGTCTCCGCTGTGGGAGATCGGGTGCTCACCGCTGGCAGGGTTTTGGCGTACTCGGAACTCGCATAGGTACTCCGATTGGGTACTTGCATGCGGTTCTCGCACGGTACTTCTATATGCCCCCGCTGAGGGGGTTTCTATCGTTGGGTCTTGGAACTATCAAAGTCTCGTAGTGGGTGCATCATTGTGCCTATGACACGGAAACTAGGTTACGGCGAGCGGGAGACCATCGACGCCATGCTCGCCGCCTCGAAGCGGCCGAGCAAGATGGTTCAGATCCGCAATGCCTTCGTCCAGCGGGGGACGAAGGGCAAGCCTGCACCCGGGATCCTCGCAGAGATGGTCCAGAAGCATGATCGCGCCGGACTCGACCTGTTCTTGCTCCATCGGATGATGGCGAGCTCCTCGCCGTGGGACGCCGGCAAGGAGGCCGGCGTCTGGTCGCGAGCTCTCGGGCTGGCCGTCTCAGAGACTCAGATGCACGCCGAGCGAGTCTCGCGCATCTTCCGGCGACTGGACGAGAACTACCACCTGGTGAGCCGCGATGATGCACGCCGCGGCGGGAAGGTCACCTCGCTGCTCGAGGACGGATCTCGCGACCCGTACACCTCCCCGACCTCCCACTACTTTCGGCTGCCGTTCGCCTACTGGCGAGACGACTTCCACCGTCGTCTCACCATGCCCGGGAAGGTCGTGCTCCTGATCGGTCTCACCCAGGAGCCGGGGTTCGTGATCCCTCCCTCGCAAGTGAAGAACTGGTACGGGATTTCCGACGACACCTGGGCGACCGGTGCCCGCGAGCTCGAGGACGAGAAGGTACTCACCAGCAGGCTCGGCAAGAAACGCAACTGGATGAAAGGCGACGCCTTCAACCGCGACCTCGAGTACACCCTGCTGGCGCCGTTCGACACCCGCGCGCAGCCCGGATTCAAGGGAGGCGCATAGATCACCTGACCGCAACCGCAACCGCAACCGCAACCGCAACCGCAACCGCAACCGCAAGACCGAAAACACCCGAGCTGGCGTTGGCCCCAAACGGCGAACGCCCGGTGCTGTCACACCGAGCGCTCAAACCCAATCCGTGCCCCAGGAGGACACGTTCCATGAATACTAACTCGCCACAGGCACCCACACCAGGCAACCCCAACGGGGTCAACGTCACCGTCCACGTCAACACCACTCCCACACCGGCCACAGCGCCGCCGCTGTCGATGCAGGTTCTGGGCTACGCCGCCCTCGGGCTCATCGTGCTCGGCTT
Source organism: Microthrixaceae bacterium (assembly GCA_020439065.1). GTDB lineage: Bacteria > Actinomycetota > Actinomycetes > Actinomycetales > Microbacteriaceae > Microbacterium. Next base: position 2,699 of record JAGQTK010000105.1, on the reverse strand, counting down.
CATCGGCGGTCAGCTCGTCGTCGGAGGCGTCATCACCTTCAGCTGGCCCTGACCTCCTTCAGGCCACAGCCGGCCCCGGAGCCGCGATGTCGACGGGCCTCAAACCCCGTCGACCTCGCTGTCCGGCTGTGGACGCGCGTCGCCGGCGCTGGCGTCACTTAGTGAACATCGCAAAGACGGCCGCCGCTATCGCAGCCGAGACTGCACCGGCATAGGTAACGATCATTCCGATCTGGTCGCGCTTCGTGTCGTCAGGATGCGCAGCGAGGCTTAGGCCCGCACCGATTGCGAGCAGCACACCAGCCTCGACCGCAAACCACCTGAGCGCGGTCAATGGATCCATGCAGAAGAACGGCCAGAACGGGCCAAAGGTCGCTACCAGGTACGCCCACATCGGCAGCCTCGACGGCGCCTCCTCATCAGCTTTGGCGATCCTCTGCCTCTCTTGGGCATCCTCAGCCTGGCGACGAGGCTGCACGTAGGAGTGTGCTGCAGCCAAGAGCTGCTCATCGGTAGATTCCGGCTCATCGCTCCCGCGAGCGGCCCGCATCTCCTCGAGGCGCTTCACGAGCAGCTTCTCGAGATCAGTCAGCCCACCGACGTTCAACATCTCTTCCCTCGACATCACCACACCTAACTGCCTGTTCCCGCAGGCGATCGCGATCTACACGCATCAACCTGCCATACGCCCACGACCTCGCCGGATGCATCGATCAATCCAACCAAGTTGACAAAGCCGTCAGATCCACCTATATTGAGTACCCGCTGCCCTACAGCCTGAAGTCGGCCGCTTGCGGCGATTGCCGACACCCGGCTCGTGCAAAGACCCGAATGGACAATGACATGGTTCCTGCGCTCGTCCGCTCTGCCTTCCGCCCACACGACCGGCACGTCGGGGAGGTGGTAGCCAGCGGCGCGATCGACCCGACCTCCGGAGCAGCGACCCGACGGGCCGGCTCTGCGCGGGCGCGGAAGCCGAGACGTAGGGTGCTTGCCGTAGTGCTGGTGCCCGCCTTCTCGGTGGCAGGAGTCGTCGCCGGCGCAACACCTGCGTTCGCCGATGCGGATCCCGACTTCAGGGACTTCTGGAACGACGCCACGTCGGACTACCAGACCCACACGATCGACGGCATCGACTGGACGTTCGACTACGACGAGGGCTCGATGTGGGATGGCATCCCCGACGTCTACAGCTACGAAGGGGACCCCGCGTGGGAGAACCAGCACTGCAACGCCGACTACCACGGCGCCCTGAGATGGACCAACGACACGGATCTCCAACGAACTCCCACCAACACCGGCACCGATCCGACCACTCCGGGCAATGACCCGGAGGATTGGCTCGAGCCGTTCGTGTTCACGCCCGACCAGCCGATCATCGTCGATGAGTTCACCGTCGGCTCGATCCAGACTCTCAGCCCCCATCTGGATTCGGCGCGCGTCGAGCGGTTGTGGATTCGCGCCTACGACACCTCCGACAACCTCGTCGCTCCGGTGACGTCCTCGGCCAGCCATGTGGTCTGTGCTGATAGCGGGATCGTCGACGGCCTCGATCCGATCGTCGACACCACGACGTTCGTCGACACCGCCTTTGTCTATCCACAGGACACGCGGCCCGATGTATTCGGGGCGGGAACCCTCGGCTACGGCGAGACCCTCATCGCGCGGATCGAGGTGTTCTTCGCCGTACCCCCGCCCGGCTCGGCGAACGTCAACTACCAAAAGGCGCTGGGCGGCGGGCGCGGCAGTGTCACGCTCAACGTGTTCACGGCCAGAACCCCCGGGCTGTCGATTGTGAAGGTGGATGAGTTTGGGAATGATGCGAACGATTCGGGGTCGCCGGTTGTTGTGACTGGTGGCAGCGTGGATGTCGAGTACACGATCACGAATGAGGGTTTGGAGCCGTTGTTCGGGGTTGTGGTGACGGACACGATTGATGCGGGTGCTGCTGAGGTGACGGGGATGCAGTGCACGTTCCCGGGTGATCTGGGGTCGACGGCTGGTGTTCAGGACGGGTCTGGGGACTGGTCGGTGACCTGGGCGAACAATGCGGATCCGGATGCTGCGGGGTTTGTTGCGTTTGCGGTTGATGCGAGTTTCGAGTGTGTGGCGACGGTGACGGGTGTGACGTCTGACCTGCACACGAACACGGGTGCGGTCAGTGGTGTCGGGTTGACGTCGGAAGAGGAAGTTGACGACGATGACCCGTACAACGCTGTGCGTGGTTCGGTGTCGGTGGGTGACTTTGTGTGGTTTGACGAGGACCACGATGGGATTCAGGACGACGGCGACGGTTCGGGTATCGATGGGGTCGTGTTGCAGCTGAGGGGTCCCGATGGGCTTCCGGTGACCGATGTGGACGGCAACCCGGTCGGGAACGTGACCACCGCCGGTGGTGGGGCGTACTTGTTCGAGAACCTGCCGATCCTGGCGTCCGGTCAGTCGTACACGGTGACGATCGTGTCGGGTGTGCCCAGCGGGTACGCGCCGACGTTGCCGAACGAGGGTGGCGACACTGCAGTGGATTCCTCGACGACCTCGGAGTCGTCGGGTGACCTGACCACTGATGGTGCCGAGGACCTCACACTCGACTTCGGATTCTGGCTGCCGGATCCGGAGATCTCGATTGTGAAGGTGGATGAGTTTGGGAATGATGCGAACGATTCGGGGTCGCCGGTTGTTGTGACTGGTGGCAGCGT
>JAGQTK010000104.1 GCA_020439065.1 Microthrixaceae bacterium | reverse complement strand
CCCCCACCAGGACTTCCTGCAGATCGACACGACGAACGTCCTGTTCATCGTCGCCGGCGCCTTCGCGGGTCTCGAAGACATCATCTCGAGTCGTGTGGGCCGGCACGGCATCGGCTTCGGTGCACCGCTGCAAGACAAGGGCGACGACCTCACGCTCTTCTCGGAAGTGCTCCCCGAAGACCTGCACAAGTTCGGGCTGATCCCCGAGTTCATCGGCAGACTGCCCGTGGTCGCCTCGGTGTCGCCACTCGATCAGACCGCGCTCATGGAGATCCTCACGGTGCCGCGCAACGCACTCGTGAAGCAGTATCAGCGCATGTTCGAGCTTGACGGCGTCGACCTCGAGTTCGAACACGACGCGCTGCTGGCGATCGCCGACCTCGCCGTCGAGCGCAAGACCGGGGCACGCGGGCTGCGGGCCATTCTGGAAGACGTACTGGGCCCCGTGATGTTTGAGGTGCCCTCCGCAGAGGACGTCGCGAAGGTGATCATCACCAGGGCCTCGGTCGAGGACGGCGTGCCGCCGACGATCGTGCTCGAGCGCGTCGCACGCCGCGGCGAGAAGAGCGCCTGAGCGGCCGAAGCCGCCCAGGCGATCCGATCCCGGGCCGCCTCGCCGGCGTCAGCCCTCGAGGCCGCGGCGCTTGAGGAGCGGCTCGATCTGGGCATCGCGACCGAGGAAGTCGCGGAATGCCGCCAGCGGATCCTTCGAGCCGCCCACCCCGAGCAGGCGGTCGCGGAAGCGGTCGCCGTTCTCGCGAGTGAGCCCGCCGTGCGCGCGGAACCACTCGACGGTGTCGGCGTCGAGCACCTCGCTCCAGATGTAGGAGTAGTACCCGGCGCTGTACCCGCCCGCGAAGATGTGCGCGAAGTACGTCGACGAGTACCGGGTCGGCACCAGCGGGTTGTCGAGGCCGATGTCGGCCAGGGCGGCCGCCTCGAACGCGGCGACGTCGGTCACGGCCGCGGCGGCCTCGGCGTCGAGCGAGTGCCATGCCTGGTCGAGCCACGCGGCGGCGAGATACTCGCTCGTGGCGTGGCCCTGGTTGAACGTCTCGGAGGCGCGGAGGCGCGGGGCGATGTCGGCGGGGAGGGGCTCGCCGGTGTCGATGTGGCGCGCGTAGTTCTCGAGCACCTCGGGCCACAGCATCCACATCTCGTTCACCTGGCTCGGGAACTCGACGAAGTCGCGGAAGACGTTGGTGCCGGAGAAGTGCGGGTACGTGACCACCGCGAACAGGCCGTGCAGCGCGTGCCCGAACTCGTGAAACAGGGTGCTGACCTCGTCGAGCGTCAGCAGCGTCGGCTCGCCGGGGGCGGGCTTGGGCACATTCAGGTTGTTGACGACGACCGGCTTCGTGCCGCGCAGTCGGGACTGGCTGACGATGGGATTCATCCAGGCCCCGCCACGCTTGGTCTCGCGCGTGTAGAGGTCGAGCACGAAGAGCCCGAGCGCACTGCCGTCGGCATTGTGCAGCTCGAACACGCGAGCGTCAGGGTGGTACGCCACCAGGTCGGGGCGCTCGGTGAACGTGACGCCATACAGCCGGGTGGCGGCGTAGAACACGCCGTCCTGCAGCACGCGCTCGGCCTCGAACCACGGGCGCAGGGCTGCCGTGTCGATGTCGTACTGCGCCTTTCGAACCTTCTCGGTGTAGAAGGCCCAATCGTGCGCCTCGAGCTCGAACGGCTCGGCCTCGGCGTCGATGATCGCCTGCAGCGCCGCCTGCTCGCCGCGCGCGTTCTGGGCGGCAGGCACGGCGAGCTGGCGCAGCAGCGCGTGCACGGCCTCGGGCGAGCCGGCGGTCTCGTCGGCGGTGACTGCGGCGGCGTGGTTGGCGTAGCCGAGCAGCGCGGCCCGCTCGGCGCGCAGGCGCACGATCTCGAGCAGCACCTCGCGGTTGTCGTTCGGCCCGCCGCGGCTGGCGCGGCTTCGCGAGGCATCCATCAGCCTTCTGCGCGTCTCGCGGTTGGTCAGCGACGAGAGGTACGGATGCCCCGTGTACAGGGTGAGGCCGAGGGCGTAGGCGCCCTCGTGCCCGCTGTCGGCGGCGGCCTGGGCGGCGGCCGAGAGCTCGCCGCTGGCGAGGCCATCCAGCTCGGCGGCGTCGTTCACAATGAGGGCGAGCTCGTTGCTGTCGGCGAGGAGCTGCTTCTCGAACGTGGTGGTCAGCACCGAGAGGCGCTCGTTGAGCGCCTTCAGGCGGTCTTTGGTCTCGTCGTCGAGCGCCGCGCCCGCGAGGGTCATCTCGCGGAAGTGTCGCTCGAGGAGGTAGCGGGACTCGGCGTCGAGCCCCAGCTCGTCGATGCGGTCGTGCAGTGTCTTGATGCGCCAGTACAGTGCCGAGTTCAGCTGGATCGCATCGGTGTGCGCCGTCATCATCGGGGCGAGCGACTCTTCGAGCGCCTGGTACGCGGGCGTCGCATCGGCCGAGCTGATCGTGTAGAAGGTGTGCGCGAGGGTGTCGAGGAGGCGACCGCTCTCCTCGAGCGCGACGATCGTGTTCTCGAAGGTCGGCATCGAGCGCACGTAGGTGATCGCGTTGATGCTGCCGCGGTGGTCTTCGAATGCCCGCTCGAACGCGGGCAGGAAGTGCTCCGGCTTGATCTCGGCGAACGGCGGAAAGTCGTAGGGGAGGGCGCTGGGGGTCTCGAGCGGGTTCGGGGTCTGAGCCATAGCGTCAGCCTAGTAACCATGCAAAAGAATGCAAAGAGAATGTTGCAAAGGAATCTTTGCAGAGATATCCTTGCATCATGAGCGACGGTGAAATGCAGCAGGCGGGGGAGCGCGCGGCCACGGGGTCGGCGCAGCCCGAGCACCCCGGCGAACTCGCGCATGAGCGCGATATGCGCGTGCTTGACGCCGGCGCGCTCCGGGCCCTCGCGCACCCGCTCCGCGTCGAGATCTACGACATCATCAGCCAGTACGGCCCGCAGACCGCGAGCTCGCTGGCGGCGCGTCTGGGGGAGTCGAGCGGTTCGACGAGCTACCACCTCCGCGCCCTTGCCAAGCACGATCTCATTCGCGAGGTGGAGGGCCGCGGCTCCGGCCGCGAGCGGTGGTGGCAGCGCCCGGCCGGGGGCGTCACGTTCACGAATCCCGACGCCATGAAGACCGCGTCGGGGCGCGCCGCGACACAGCTCGTGATGGCCGAGTTCTTCCGCCGCCGTGAGGAGCAGCTGCGCAACTACGTCAACGGCGGTGTCGGGATGGAGGGCGAGGCATGGCAAGAAGCGAGCCTCGTGTCGACTTCGACGGCGCGCATGACCGCCGAGCAGACCCAGCAGCTGGTCGACGACATTCAGCGCCTCATCGACGCCGCCGTCGACGCATACCGCGATCAACAGCTCGAGGGAGCGCGCCCCGTGACCATCCGCGCCGACATCTTTCCACTGCCCACCGAAGGACAACCATCATGAGCACCATCACCGTGCACCGGGCGCCGCGTACCGCGGAGCGCGCCGCCGCGTGTGCGACCCGCCTCGAGCGGCTCCTGCTGCGGACCGCGGCAGGGCTCTCCCGCTTCGTCGAGCATCGAATGGATCGCCGCGCGACGCGCGTTGCGCCGCCCGTGCGGGAGCATGACGAGGGGCGTGCCGATGCGGCTGCGACCCTGCACATGGGCATCCTGCCCCGATGAGCGCCGCCACCGAGCCCGTGGCGAGCGCTGCGCACACCACGGGTCGGCCGAGCCTCGGCCGCGACTTCGGCAAGCTGTGGACCGCCTCCGCGTTCAGCAGCCTCGCCGACGGCATCGGGCGCACCGCGGTGCCGCTGATCGCGACGACCCTGACCCGCGATCCGCTCATCATCGGCGCGCTCGGCGCCCTGTCGTTTCTGCCGTGGCTGGTCTTCGGGCTGCCGGCGGGCATGCTGGTGGATCGCTTCGACCGCCGCTGGATCATGGCGATCGCCAACACCATCCGGGGCGGCGTGGCGCTCGTGCTCGCGCTGCTCACGGTCAGCGGCACGCTCGATGTGTGGAGCCTGCTGATCGCGACACTCGTGTTCGGGTTCGGCGAGACACTCTTCGACAACGCCACGAACGCGGTCGTGCCGGTGCTCGTCGCGCCGCGGTCGCTCGACCGGGCGAACGGCTTCATGCAGGCCGCGCAGGTCACGATCGACAGCTTCGTGGCGACGCCGATCGCGGGGGTGCTCTTTGCGACATCGCTCGCGCTCCCGCTGTGGGTCGGCGCCGGTGGCTACGTGGTGCCCATCGCCCTTGCGCTGTTGCTGCCCGTGATCGCCGCGCGTCCTCTGCTCGCCGTCACGCCGGCAACGCAGGCGGCATCCTGGGCGGCCGCTGGGTCTGACGCGGTGGTTCAGGATGCCGCGACCACGGCTTCCAGCGCAGTACCCACCAGCGCAGCACCCACCAGTGCAGCACCCAGCACGCGGGAGGCTGCGGCGTACCTCTGGCGGCACCGCTACCTGCGTGCGCTGGTCATCTTCACCGCGATCGTCGGCTCGGCTTCGGGCTTCGCCCAGGCGCCCACCCTGCTCTATTTTCTCGACGTGATGCGGGTCGAGCCGATCGCGATCGGCTTCGTCACCGCGGGGATCGGGCTGGGCGCGCTCGGCGGCTCGCTGTTCGCTGCACCGCTCGTGGCGCGGTTCGGGCGCGGCGCGGTGATGTTCTGGTCGAACATCGTCGCCGCGCTGGGCCTGCTCGCCGTGGGTCTCGCCCCGGAACTGATCACGGCGATCGTCGCCTACGCGCTGATGGCCGGCGCCATCTCCGTGTGGAACGTCCCGTGGGGCGCGCTGCGTCAGACCATCGTGCCGAATGCGATCTTTGGGCGGGTGCTCGGCATCATCCGCGCGTTCACCTGGGGCGTGTTCCCGATCGCGACGGTGCTCGGCGGCTGGATGGCGCGCATCGATCTCCGGCTGCCGTTTGTGATCGGAGCGATCGCCACGGTGGTCGCGACCCTGATCGCCACCCGGCTGCTCTTTCGAGCGTCAGAGTTCAGCGGGCCGCTGGATGACGAGAGCCCGGACGGGCGATGACCCGTCGCCGCATCGCCGCCGCGATCGCGCTCGTGCTCGTGCTCCTCGCGGGCCTGCTTGTGCACGGCGTGCTCCCCGAATCTGCGTTCGCCGACATCTCGGGCGACATGCTCTACGTTGGCGCCGTCTACCTGGGGCTCGTGGTGATCGTGCCCCGGATGCGACCGTGGGCGGCCGGCGGGATCAGCCTGCTCTGGAGCGTCGGCGTCGAGCTGCTGCAGCTGACGGGGATCCCGCAGCAGCTCGGGGCGGCATTCCCGCCCGCGACGCTCGTGCTCGGCAGCACATTCGATGCCCGCGATCTGTACGTCTACGCGGCGGCGGCGGTGCTGATTGCAACGCTCGACGCGCTGACGGCGCGCCGGGCGCGCCCGGTCCCGCCTGCGGACCCTGCCGCACCCGCATCCGCACCCGCAGCCCCGCCCGCGCGCTGATCAGGCCTCGTCGTCGGTCCACTCCTCGTCGGACTCGATCTCGACGATGACCTCGCCCGAAGCGAGCATCCGCACGTACACGCCGGTGTCGAGCTCGGCAATGGGGCGCCGCTCGAGCCACGTCAGGGTCCAGCGCGGCGCGTAGCCGCGCTCGGCCTCCGGGAGGGCGGCGAGTTCGGCCAGCGCCGCCGCGTCGACCTCAGCGATCGCCGCGTGCAGCTCCGCGGGCACGGAGGCGGGCGGCGGATCGCCCGCCGTCCACCGCGTTCCGAGCTGCATCACGCCTCCGTCGGGGCGAGTTCGATCGACTCGACCGTCATGCCCACGGTGCCCTCGGGCGCCGTGACGATGCGCAGCTGCGCGATCCGGCCGACCGAGCGCAGGTCGTCGGCTGCCTGGCGCAGCAGCGCCGCGGTCTCCTCGTCAGCGCTGATCACCGCGAGCGACACGGCGGTCTTCTGCGACGCTTTGGCGTTGGTCTTCGCCCCGCGGATGCCGGTGAGGGCCTCGCTGGCGGCGGCGAGCACGGCGGGGTCGCCCGCGGTGCCGGACGGCGTCGGCCAGGCGGCGGTGTGCACCGAGCCCTCGTTGAACCACGACCACGACTCCTCGGCCGCGAACACGAGGACCGGGGCCAGCAGACGCAGCAGCGCCGAGAGCGCCTCGCGCAGGGCGAGCGCGGCGGATGCCTGGTGTGCGTCGGCCTGGTCGTAGGCGCGCTCCTTGACCAGTTCGAGGTAGTCGTCGCAGAAGGTCCAGAAGAACTGCTCGGTGATCTCGAGCGCGCGGGCGTGGTCGTATCCCGCCTGGGCCTTGGTGGCCTCGGCGATCACGCGGTCGAGCGTGGCGAGCATCGAGGCATCCACGGGATTGGTGACCGTGGCACCCTCGGTGACGGGGAACGAGAGCACGAACTTCGCCGCGTTCAAGACCTTGATGGCCAGTCGCCGCCCGATCTTGATCTGCGTCGGGTTCTGCGGATCGAAGGCCGCGTCGGTTCCCAGGCGCGAGGAGGCGGCCCAGTAGCGCACCGCGTCGGAGCCGTGCTGTGCGAGCACATCGGCGGGGGTGACGACGTTGCCCTTCGACTTCGACATCTTCTTGCGGTCGGGGTCCACGATGAACCCCGAGATCGCGGCATCCGTCCACGGCGCACGGTCGTCTTCCAGCGCGCTGCGC
>JAGQTK010000103.1 GCA_020439065.1 Microthrixaceae bacterium | reverse complement strand
GGCGTCCAGCACCACTGCACCGGTCGCCCGGCGGTGGCGCCACACCGCGCGTGCCACCACATCGCGCGGCGCCAACTCAGCATCGGGGTGCTCGTCGGGCATGAAGCGGTGGCCGGCGGCGTCGCGCAGGACGACACAGAAGATCACCTCGCCGTCGACCGGCGCCGCGACGCCGAGCGCGGCGCACGCCGGCGGCGCCACGGCGTCGCGGGCGACGTCGCCGACGTCGGCGACCCACAGCTCGAGCTCGCCGCTGATCGGCACGCCGGCCGCGACCGCCTCGGCCGGAACTCGCTCGACATCCGCGCGCAGGACATGCTGCTCATCCACGGCGGTTCGGGCGCCGTCGGTCAGGCCGCCGTGCAGTTCGCCGTCGACCGCGGTGCACGCGTGATCGCGACCGCGAGCCCCGCAAACCACCCCCGCCTGCGCCAGCTCAACGCCATGCCGGTCGCCTATGGCCCCGGCCTGATCGAACGCGTGCGGGAGCTCGCCCCGTTCGGCGTGACCGCCGTTTTGGATGCGGCGGGCACGGACGAGGCGATCCAGGCCTCGTTCGAGCTGCTCGAAGACCGCTCCCGCATCGGCACCATCGTGCGCGGCGCCGATGCCCCCGAGTGGGGCATCGAAGCGTGGTCAGGCGGCAGCCCGCACCCGCTCACCGTGCAGCAGATGGCCTGGCGCCGCGAGGCGATCCCGCTCACCCTCGAGCTGCTCGCCACCGGGCGCTTCAACGTCGAGATCGGCACCCGCCTCCCGCTCGCCGAGTTCGTGCAGGCCCACCGCCTGCTCGATGCCGGCGAGGGCGGAAAGATCATCCTGCTGCCGTAGGGCGCGCCAGTGCGTGCGCTTATTGCGCTTCGCGCTCGCCTTCCGGCTCGGCACCGGTCGCGACCGGCCGCCCCGGGGTGTTCGACCAGGCGCTCCACGAGCCGGAGTACAGCTTCGCGTCGATGCCGATCTCGGCCAGCGCCAGCGCGGTGTGCGCCGCGTTCACGCCCGAGCCGCAATACGCGGCAACCTCGGTGCCCGGCTCGATGCCCACGCTGGCAAAGCTGGCGCGCAGCGCATCGAGGCCCTGCAGCGTCCCGTCTGCTGCGATGTTGCCGGCGGCCGGAAGATTCACCGCGCCCGGGATGTGGCCGGCGATCGGATCGACCGGCTCGGTCTCTCCCCGGTACCGCTCGGCGACGCGCACATCGAGCAGCACCCCGTGCTCGGGAAGCCCGGCGGCCTCGTCGATGCTCAGCTCGCCCTCGGCGCTGGCTTCGAGCACCACGTCCCCCGCCTCCGGCGTGACGTCGCCCGACTCGATGGGCAGGCCGGCCGCTCTCCATGCGCCGAGCCCACCATCGAGCACGCGGATGTCGACCCCGGTGCGACGCAGCAGCCACCACGCACGGGCCGCGGCGACCGAGCCGTTGTCGTCATAGGCGACGACGGTGTCTCCGTTTCGCAGACCCCAGCGGCGCGCGCCATCCTGCAGCTGCTCGTGCGACGGCACGGGATGGCGCCCCTCGGCCGGATCACCCGGCCGGGCGAGCTCGGTGTCGAGGTCGACGTACACGGCACCCGGCAGATGGGCGGCGTGGTGATCGGCGCGCCCATCGGGCTTGTCGAGTCGCCAGCGCACGTCGAGCAGACGCACGGATGCGCCGGACACGATCAACGTGTGCAGCGCATCGGCGGTGATGAGGTTGCTCATCGGCGTACTCATGTGGCGGTCTTCTCTGCTCGCGCGTCCGTGCGCGAGGCGACTAGTGACCGACGGGGCGGCGCTGGTGGATCGCGATCCCGAGGCCCAGCGACGAGACGAGGATGCCTGCACTGAAGATATAGGCCTCGTACTCCGGGATCCGGAACGCCAGGGCCAGCAGTGCGATGCCGCCGAAGAACAGCACGAACGAAATAATGAGGCGAGCGGCCATGGGCAGCTCGAAGCGGGCAGCGCTGGAGTTTGACATACCTGTCCTTTCGGGAAGCGTCTCTACCTTAGCAAGGGTTGCCCCGGCATGCCGTCGTCAATGACACACTGAAGGCATGCCCGAGATTTCGGAACCCCGCGTCGCCGTCTACCTGGACTTCGACAACATTGTTATTTCCCGCTACGACCAGGTGCATGGCCGTGGCCATTTCATGCGCGACCGCGGGCGCTTCGCCGACGCCGCGCGGGGAGCGGATCTCGAGGTCAGCCTGAAACTCAGCCTGGCGACCGTCGATATCGGCGCGATCATCGACTTCGCGGCCTCGTTCGGCACCCTCGTCCTCACCCGCGCGTACGCCGACTGGTCGGCGCCCGTGAATGCCGACTACCGGCAGCAGCTCGTCGCTCGTGCGATCGATCTCGTGCAGCTGTTCCCGGCCGCCGCATACGCGAAGAACGGCGCCGACATCCGTCTTGCCGTCGATGCCGTCGAAGACATGTTCCGCCTCCCCGACCTCACGCACGTCGTCATCGTCGCCGGTGACTCGGACTACATCGCGCTTGCGCAGCGCTGCAAGCGCCTCGGCCGCTACGTCGTCGGCATCGGCGTCGCCGGTTCCACGTCCAAGGCCCTGGCCGCCGCGTGCGACGAGTTCGACATCTACGACTCGCTCCCCGGCGTCCCCGTACTCGACCGCGCCGAGGTGCGCGCGAGCACCGAGGCGATGCGCGCCTCGATCGCCGACCCGCACGGGGGCGCGGGCACTGACGCGGCTGCCGGCACTGACGCGGGTTCTGGCACTGACGCGGGTGCGGGTGCGGGTGCGGGCACTGATACGGCCACGGGTGCCGGCGCGAGTGCGGGCACCGACGCGGACGCGGGCCCCGCGGCCGACGCAGCCGCGGCCAAGAAGGGCACGCGAAAGGCCGCCACCAAGACCACCGCCCAGAAGGCGGGGGCAAAGAAGGCGGCTGCCGCTGAGGCATCCGCCCAGGCCCCCGACGCGCGGACGGCCACCGAGGCGAGCCTTGTCAGCGCGCTCGACGCCGTCGCGAACGGCGCCGAACAGGCCGCGTCCGCTGACGCCGCGAGCGCACCTGACTCGGCGCAGGCCCCGAGCGGCGGTGCCGCACGCACCGCACCGGCCGATGACGCGTCGGCGGGCAGCGCCTCGAACGGCAACGCCGCGGGCGGCACCACCGGGGGCAGCACGAGCAAGCGAGCCCCCCGGCGCGCCTCGACCGCGATGGTCATCGCGGCGTACGAACCCGAACACGACGAACACGACGACGAGGACGAGGAGCACAGCGAAGACCCACAGGACGCCGCGACGAAGCTCCTGGAGCGCGCACTCGAGCTCGGCCACGGCAAAGACGACGCCGACTGGTTGCACAGCTCAGCGGTGAAGCAGCATATGAAGCGGATGGACCCCTCGTTCAGCGAGAAGGCCCTCGGCTTTCGTTCGTTCTCCGATTTCGTGAAGGCGCGCGAAGACATCGCCGAACTCGAGGAGACCGGGCACGAGCGACTCGTTCGACTGAAGCAGCAGTGATGCCCGCCCCCTTCGCCCTCGGCGCACTGCGCCGCTTTCCCGATGTCGAGGCACCCGAGCTGACCGCGGTGGATGCCGCGGACCGCCTGCTCCTGGACGAGTCGCGCGCGGCGCGAGCGGCGATCGCGCACGGCGAGTTGGTCGTGATCGGTGACGACTACGGTGCGCTCACGCTCTCGGCCGCGGCGGAGGGCGCGCAGGGAATCCGCGTGCACCAGGATCCACTGCTCGGTGAACGCGCCCTGGCCCACAATGCCGCCGAGTTCGGGCTGCGCGATGCATTCACCTCGCTCCCGCTCGGCCCGGAGCTGCTGCGCGATGCCCACGTCGTGCTGCTGCGGCTGCCCCGTGCGCTCGAAGCCCTCGACGACATTGCGGCCATGATCGCCGCGCACGCCGCGCCCGACGTGTCGGTGTTCGCCGGCGGGCGCTTGAAGCACATGAGCCTCGCGATGAACGACGTGCTCGCGCGATCGTTCGCGCGCCTCGACATCACCCACGCGCGGCAGAAATCGCGGGTGCTCATCGCTCGGGCGCCGCTGGCGGACACCCAGGCGCGCGGCCCGCGATGCGAGACGTATGCCTTCCCCGGCGGCCCGGGTGACGCGGACGCGCCGACGGGAGCCGCGGGAGCCGCGGGAGCCGCGTCTGAGTCGATCACGGTGTGCGCGTACGGCGGAGTATTTGCCGGCGCATCCATCGATATCGGCACGCGGCTGCTGCTCGAGCACCTCCCCGCGAAGATCGATGGCGGGGCGGGCCCCGCGATCGACTTCGCGTGCGGCACCGGCGTCGTTGCGGTGTGGATGGCGCTGCGCAATCCGGAGCTCACCGTCTGGGCAAGCGACCAGTCGGCCGTGGCTGTCGCCTCCGCGCGCGCAACCGCGGAGGCCAACGGTGTCGCGGAGCGCGTGCGCGTCGTGCGCGATGACGGCTTGTCGCTGCGCGAGAGCGCCACGGCCTCGTTCATCGCCCTGAACCCTCCGTTCCACACGGGCGCGACGGTGCACACGGGCCTCGCGGCGAGGCTGTTCGCGGAGGCCGCGCGCGTGCTCGTGCCGGGCGGCGAGCTGTGGACCGTGTGGAACTCGCACCTCCCCTACCGCGGGCAGCTGGAGCGCGTGGTCGGGCCGACGCGGCAGGTAGCGCGCAACGCGAAGTTCACGGTCACCGTCTCGACGCGGGCCTCGCGGCACTGACGATGCAGGCACGGCACGTCACCCCGTGCCGCCGACCACCCGCGAAAAGAACGGCGGAGGGTCGTTGGCATTCACAGCGGCATCGGGGGTCGCAACGGCATTGAGGTTCGCAACGGCATTGAGGTTCGCATGCGCGAAGGCATCGTTCCAGTCGGTTGCGGGTTTGAACATCACCGTGCTGGTGGGGATGTCGGGATACGTGTGGCCGATGGGGCTGGTCCATTCGAGGATGCCACCGGGGTGTTGCACGACGGTCCAGGCGGTGGCGTGTTTCAGGGTGTGGTGCCGACGGCAGAGGTGCGCGAGGTTGTTCTCGCGGGTGGGTCCGCCGAGGGCGAAGTCGATGGTGTGGTCGAGGTCGGTGCGGTGCGCTGGCTGGCGGCAGCCGGGGAAGCGGCAGTGTAGGTCGCGTGCCCGGAGGGTGCGTTTGAGGTCCGTGTTCGGGGTGTAGCGGTCAACGGCGAGCACCGCGCCGGTGATCGGGTGGGTGAGAACCCGGTCCCACCCGGATGCGGTGCCGGCGAGTCGGAGGGCTGTGTCGGTGTCGACCGGCGAGTGGCCGTGAAGTGTTACGGGGTCATCACCGTTGCCGAGCATCGAGAGCACGGGCACCTGCAGGTGCACGCGGGCACGGATCGATCCCAGCCCGGCCGGGCCGGGGTGTGCCGCGGGATCGCCGGTGAGGCAGAGATCTGCGAACGCGTCGGCGCGGCGTTGATCCCGCGTCCGCGCATCCGGCACCGCGCCCTCCACCTCGACCACCACCCCACCCGGCATGGCCGGGTCTTCGCTGTGTTCGGCGAATTGGTTGAGCCGGTCCAGGATCCCATTCGCGACGACGGTCGGGATCACCGCGAGCAGTTCGGCCATCCCATCACCGAGCTCCGTCACCCACACACCCCGGCCCGCGGCGGCGTCCTCATGACGTTGCTGTAACGAGCGCGGGTGGAAGCGCTCGGCCACCCGCCGGGCGAATACCCGCACCCGAGCAGGCGCCTCATGCTCCGCGAACGGGAGCACCGCGGCTTCATACGCGGCTCGGGACGGGGCATCCGGAAGCCGCGCCCCCTCATCAACGATCACGCTGACGTGTCCGCGAAAGATCCGCCCCTCTCGCACTGCGGCGAGCGTGCCTGGAAACGCCTGCACCAAGACACCGGCGGCGCTCATGCGGCGCTGCACCGTGCGATCACTCACCCGCAGCGCCGTCGCGAACTCCGCCGCGATCGCACGATGCGCGAGCTCCGCAGCACGCCCTCCCTGCCCGCCCCGCACCGAGATCGCCTCCGCAAGCTGTGATGCCTCGTGCAACAGCACCGACTCTTGCGCGAACCGGGTCGCATCCTCGACCTGCAAGCGCACCAGCCGCGCCCGATGCCCATCAAGCCGGGCCAGTTCCGCCCCGCTCGCCCCACCCGCATTGCTGTGATTCATGCTTCCATTGTCGCAACTGCCACGGACATTACAGCGAACGGTTCCACATCTGTGGAGAACATTCTTAGAAGAAAATTACCAATTTCGATCGGCGCCGCAGGCACTCCGAATCGGCACACGTCGACCTGGAGACGACAACGCGCACCCGCCACACGAGGGCGCCGCGCGCCCAACACCCAACGAGCACCACACGCCACACACCACACACCACACGCCACACACCACACACCACACACCACACGATCAGGCCGAACGCCCCAGCACCTGGACACGCGGGACTGCCACCGAACGGACTGACGCCCCCACGCGGAGTCAGGCGTGGGGGCGTCAGCGATCTGCGCGCTCAGCGCTGGTGGGTGGCGACAGACCCATCCTGCGCGGCCGCGTCGAGGTATTTGAGGATCGAGACGACCGTGTGGCGCGCGGCCATCCGAAGCGAAGGCTCCGCAACGTGCGCGTACAGCTCGTCCGTGATCTCATCGACGCTCGCGCCGGCTCGTGCGCGTCCTTCGACGTCGGCGATGCGCCTGCGCCTCGATGCGAGGCGGGATGCCGCGGCCGTGCCCAGATCCTCC
>JAGQTK010000102.1 GCA_020439065.1 Microthrixaceae bacterium | reverse complement strand
CGAGCGTGTCGATGCCGTGCTCGTCGGTGAACGTGACGAGCCGCGCCACGACCTCGGAGGCGGGCTCGGCGCGCACGCGAGCAACCAGCGCGTTCGCGGTGCTGTGCGCCACGCGCGCCAGACCGGCTGGATCGTCGGCGGCGAGCAGCGTGTCAAATGCCGATGCGGGGCGGCGCACGGGGCGGTGGAACTGTGCAGTCATCGGCTTAAGGCTAACCCGCGCACCGGCGATGCGCGACGCCGGGCGCCGCCTGGGTTCGGTGCCCCCAGCAGGATTCGAACCTGCGACCTGCGGATTAAAAGTCCGTAGCTCTACCGCTGAGCTATAGGGGCGCTCAAGCCATTCTAGGGGGACGGATCACCCCCGATTGCCCGCCGTCAGCCCCGCCGGACGCGCCGGCGGGGCTGACGGGCACGCTAGCTGAGCTCGGCCTCGTGGGCCTTTTCGTATGCCCGGATCTCGTCCAGGCGGCCGCCGCGCAGCTTGCCGGTCCATTCGGGGTCGGACAGCACCGCGCGCCCGAGCCCGACGAGGTCGAACTCGCCGCGATCGAACAGGACCATGAGCTTCTCGAGGCTCAGCGAAGGCACCTGCGAGTCGCTCTCCATGAACGGGGAGTTGACGCCGATTGAGCCGAGGGCCACAACCGGCAAGCCGCTCAGCGCCTTCGTCCAGCCGGCGAGCGTGCGCTCCTCCCCGGCGAATGCCGGGAGCCAGTACCGGCGCGTCGAGACGTGGAACGCACTGACGCCCGCGTCCATCAGCGGCGTCAGGATCGTCTCGAGTTCGGCCGGCGCGTCGGCCAGACGCGCATCAAAATCGGTGCCCTTCCACTGCGAGTAGCGGAACACGATCGGGTAGTCGGGGCCGACCGCGTCGCGGACCGCTGCAACGACCTCCGCGCCGAGGCGGGCACGCGAGGCGATGCTCCCGCCATAGGCGTCGGTGCGGCGGTTCGTGCGCGACCAGAGGAACGCATCGAGCAGATAGCCGTGGGCGCCGTGCAACTCGACGCCGTCGAAGCCGATCGCCTGTGCCGTGGCGGCTGCGCGCGCGAAGGAGGCGATGATCTCATCGATATCGGCGAGCGACGCTGCGATGCCGCGAGGCGAGCCGTTCGGGGTGACCCCGGACGGACCGACCACGGGCGCATCCGCGTACGGAGGCGCACCCTCACGACGCGCGACGCCCAGGTGCCACAGCTGCGGCATGATGCGTCCGCCCTCCCCGTGCACGGCGTCGACGACCGCCTTCCACCCCGCGGTGGCCTCCTCGCCATACATCACAGGCACGCGATCGCTGCTGCCGGCGGAACGGTGGTCGATGTAGGTGCCCTCAGTCACGATCAGACCGAGGTGCCCGGCGCGCCGCCGGTAGTACTCTGCAACGTCCGCCCCGGGCACGCCGCCAGGCGAGAAGCTGCGCGTCATCGGCGCCATCACAAAGCGGTTCGCAAGCTCCACCCCCGACAAGGTGAACGGCGTGAACAGTGGCGTGATGTCCGCCCCGTCGAGCAGTGTGCTCGTGAGCGAACCCTGAGTGGTGGTGTCTGTCATGCCATCATCATTGCGCGGCCGCGACACCCCACGGGCCGCATCCGCCGATTGCGTCAGACCGCGCTGTCACACACCCGGCGCGGCGCGAGTGCCGGAGAACCCCCACTCCGGCCCGCACGCCACGCTGGCCGGCCGCGCTCAGCGCCAGTAGTTGTTCGCCTGCGCGACGGTCTGAAAATTGATCGCCACCACCTGCGAGCTCGCGATCAGGCTGTCGGCGCTCTCCTCGTAGATCGGGCGCAGCTTCGCGCGGATCTCAGCGGAGGGCTGGGTGAATTTCACCCCGAGTCGCGCCAATTTGATGGCGAGCTGGAAGCCCGCCTCGGCGTCGGGGGTGAGCAGTGTGGGCAGGTACGGTTCGGCCATGATCTCCTCCAGATATTGCTTGTGCACAACTTACTTGCGTGCAATCGAACTATATTGAGTGCGTGGAACGAAAGGAAGACCCGTGAGCGACCCAGCCAGCAGCAGCGCCTCCGGCACCGGAGCCGGCACCAGGACCGATGTCGAAACCGACGCCGAGGTGCACGATCGGGCCGCAACGGCGGCCAGGCCGCGCGTGGATGACCAGCTGTGCTTCGCGCTCTACGCGGCATCCCGCGCCGTCACGGCCGCCTACCGCGCACGATTGGCGCCCCTCGGCCTCACGTATCCGCAATACCTCGCGCTGCTGGCCATCTGGGAGGCCCCCGGGAGCACGGTGTCGGAACTCGGCCGCGCACTCGCGCTCGACTCGGGCACCCTCTCGCCCTTGCTGCGCCGGCTCGAGCGCGAGGGGCTGATCCGCAAGGAGCGCGCCGGCGGCACCCGCGCCGCTACCGGCACCGGCACCGACGCCAACGTCGACGAGCGCACCGTGCGGGTGTACGCGAGCGCCGCGGGTGACGCGCTCGAGCCGGCGCTCGCCGCCGTCCGCGCCGCGGTTGAGGCATCCACAGGCCTGCGCGAAAGCGAGTTCCGCGCGCTGCGGCGCAGCCTGCACACCCTGCGCGCGACCATCGAGGGCGCCACGGCCTGAACGCGCCACCTGAACCCGCCACCTGAACCCGCCACGGTGCGGCGGCAGCGCTCGCGGCCACAGCGAGCCGGGCGAGCCGGGCGACACGTGCGGCACGCGCGCCCGATCGAGCCGCGGGCCGCGCCGCACTGTGCCACGCTTGACGAATGAAGAACTGGATCGTCCGCTTCGCGACCATGCTCGTGTTCAACATCGCGGTACTGCTGCTGATCGTGCTGCTCGTGCCCGGCGTGCGCGGCACGTGGGGTGTGCTGTGGGGCAGCGTGATCCTGACGCTCGCGACGCTGTGGATCAAGCCGCTGCTCACCCGCGTGTTCACGAACCACGCACAGCGAAAGTCGGCGCGGATGTCGCGGCTCGGCGTCAAATCGCTCAACGCCCTGTTCGTGTTCCTGGTGGCACTGATCGTGTGGGTGCTCACCGTGTTCTTCTCGCAGATCAGCGTCAGCGGGTTCTTCTTCGGCTGGGTCCTGCCGCCGATCGCGCTGCTGATCGGGTGGCTCGTCTACGACGCCGTCGACGACAAGCTCGAGGCCCAGGCCAACCGCCTGTACGACTCGGCCACCGGCGCGGCGCGGCCGGAAGCGCCCGTCACACCCACCACGCCGCCGGTGCCCACCGCGCCGCCCCGCGTGCTCAAAGACGACGGCCTCACCGAGGAGCAGCGGCGTATGTTCGACGACCTGGGCTGACGCCCCCACCGAAACGACCGCGCCGCCGCCCCGAGCAACGGAGCGGCGGCGGCGAGACGGTACGGTGCGTCAGCGGGCGACGGCGCGCTCGGCGGCCTCCACGACGTTGGTGACCAGCAGGGCGCGGGTCATCGGCCCGACGCCCCCGGGGTTTGGCGAGAGCCAGCCCGCAACCGCCGCGACGGCGGGGTCGACATCGCCCGAGAGCTTCGCACGGCCCGACTCGGTCGTGCCGACCCGGGTGACGCCCACATCGAGGACCGCGGCACCCGGCTTGACCCAGTCTGCCTGCACCAGGTGCGGCACGCCGACGGCGGCCACGACGATGTCGGCGCGGCGCACCTCCGCGGCCAGATCGACCGTGCGCGAGTGCGTCAGCGTGACCGTGGCATCCGTGCCCTTGCGTGTGAGCAGCAGGCCGAGCGGGCGACCGACGGTGACGCCGCGGCCGATCACGGTGACGTGCTTGCCTGCGAGCTCGATGCCGTTGCGCTGGAGCAGCTCGACGATGCCCGCGGGCGTGCACGGCAGCGGGGCGTCGATCGCGGTGCGCGGATCCACCCCGAGCACGAGGCGGCCGAGATTGGTCGGGTGCAGGCCATCGGCGTCCTTGGCGGGATCGATGAGCTCGAGCACCGCGTTCTCGTCGATGCCCGCCGGCAGCGGCAGCTGCACGATGAAGCCCGTGACGGCCGGATCGTCGTTGAGCTGGCGCACCGCGGCGGCGATCTGCTCGAACGTCGCGTCGGCGGGCAGCTCGATGCTGATCGACGCGACGCCCACCTCCGCGCAATCGCGGTGCTTGCCGGTGACGTACGAGCGCGAGCCGGGGTCCTCACCGACGAGCAAGGTGCCGAGACCGGGAACGATCCCGGCCTCGGCGAGCGCGGCTACGCGAACGCGCAGCTCATCCTTGATCGCGGATGCCGCGGCAATGCCATCGAGGAGGGCAGCGGTCACGCGAAGCCCTGCGTGAGGCTCGGGTACATGGGGAACGCCTGGGTGAGCGTCGCAACGCGGGCGCGAAGCGCATCGACGTCGGCGTTCGGCAGCAGCGCGAGGGCGATCACATCGGCGACCTCGGTGAACTCGGCGTCGCCGAAGCCGCGGGTCGCGAGCGCCGGGGTGCCGATACGCAGGCCCGAGGTGACCAGCGGCGGGCGCGGGTCGTTCGGGACCGCGTTGCGGTTCACGGTGATGTGGATCTCGTGGAGCAGGTCTTCTGCCTGCTTGCCATCGATCTGGGCGTTGCGCAGGTCAACCAGCACCAGGTGCACATCGGTGCCGCCCGAGCGGACCGAGATGCCGGCCTCGGCGACGTCCGGCTGGGTGAGGCGGTCCGCGAGAATCTGCGCACCGCGGATGACGCGCTCCTGGCGCTCACGGAACTCGGGCGTCGCCGCGAGCTTGAAGGCGGTGGCCTTGGCCGCGATCACGTGCATGAGCGGGCCGCCCTGCTGCCCGGGGAACACGGCGGAGTTGATCTTCTTGGCGAGCTCGGCGTCGTTGGTGAGGATGAAGCCCGAACGGGGGCCGCCGATGGTCTTGTGCACGGTCGACGAGACGACGTGCGCGTGCGGCACCGGGTTCGGGTGCAGGCCGGCGGCAACGAGCCCGGCGAAGTGCGCCATGTCGACCCACAGCAGCGCGCCGACCTCGTCGGCGATCGCGCGGAAGGCGGCGAAGTCGAGCGTGCGAGGGTACGCCGACCAACCGGCGATGATGACCTTCGGCTTGTGCTCGAGCGCGAGGCGGCGAACCTCGGCCATGTCGACCAGGCTGGTGGCCTCGTCGACGCCGTACGCGACGATGTTGTAGAGCCGGCCGGAGAAGTTGATCTTCATGCCGTGCGTGAGGTGGCCGCCGTGGTCGAGCGAGAGGCCAAGCAGCGTGTCGCCGGGGCGCGCGATGGCGTGCAGCACGGCGGCATTCGCGGTGGCGCCCGAGTGCGGCTGCACGTTGGCGAACTCCGCACCGAACAGGCTCTTCGCGCGCTCGATGGCGAGGTTCTCGGCGACGTCGACGACCTCGCAGCCGCCGTAGTAGCGCCGGCCCGGGTAGCCCTCGGCGTACTTGTTGGTGAGCACCGAGCCCTGCGATTGCAGCACCGAGACGGGAACGAAGTTCTCGCTCGCGATCATCTCAAGGTACTGGCGCTGGCGATCAAGCTCAGCATCAAGGACTGCGGCGATCTCGGGATCGACCTCAGAAATCGGGGCGTTGAAAACATCGGACATGGCGAGCTCCTCCTGATGGCGCGGGCATAGGTCTTTTGCATCGGCCCAGGCGTGCGGTCGAATGCCCTCGATCAGAATCCGCCGCTCCCCGGTGGGCACCCACCTCAACGCCAGTCGCGACGCGCCCAGCATATCAGCGCCACCCGCCCCACGCGCGCGAGGCATCGCGGGCGCAGGTGAGGGGGCGGGGCCGGATGCACCTCCCCAAAGGTCATCCGAACCCCACCCGAGACCATGACCGACGACGCATCGCCCCCTGTGTCACCTTCCACCGCGCCGTACCCCCCGGTTCGGCACAGCTTCGTGTCTCTACTGATGAGATGCCGATGCACCCGATGCATTACGCGAGTTGCCAGATTTCTTTTCTCGGATTCTCAGGAGGCCGGGCGAGAATGGATACCGCAGACACAACTGCGCACACGCGTAATAACTGCGCATCCCGTGCATCTCTTCACTGTGGCCCTCTTTGGGCCGCGCGAGGGCATGGGCACGGGAGCGAGATGACGACACCGCAAGACGCCGGCAAGACCGCAGGCGGGATCGCCGACGCCGACCTTGTGCTGCGCGCCCGCTCCGGCAGCAGCGATGCCTTCGGCGAGCTGTGGCGCAGGCACCACCGCTCCGGTCTCGCCGTCGCACGCAGCATCACCTCATCGATCGATGCGGACGATCTTGTGCAGGAGGCCTACACCCGCATCTTTCAGGCGCTGCAGCGCGGCGGCGGCCCCACCGGCTCGTTCCGCGCGTACCTGTTCACCAGCATCCGCAACACGGCCGCCGGCTGGGGTCGCGCGCGCAAGGAATCGAACCTCGACGAGTTCGAGGACGTGGCGGATCCGAACAGCAGTTGGGAGGCGGCCGAGGCGGCCCTGAACCGCGGCCTGACGCACCGCGCATTCCGCAGCCTGCCCAGCCGCTGGCAAGAGGTGCTCTGGTACACCGAGATCGAGCAGATGAAACCCGCCGAGATCGCGCCCCTGCTCGGGCTGAAGGCGACCGCCGTCGCCCAGCTGAGCTTCCGCGCCCGCGAAGGACTGCGCGAGGCTTGGATCCAGGCGCACCTGCAGAGCGTCGCCGACGGCTCCGAGCACCAGTGGACCATCGAACGCCTCGGCGCCTACGCCCGCAACGCTCTCGGAACCCGCGACCGCGGGCGCCTGGAAGATCACCTTGCCGAGTGCGCACGATGCACGATCGTGGCGAGCGAGGCAAAGGAGGTCGGCTCGCGGCTGGCCATGGTCCTGCT
>JAGQTK010000101.1 GCA_020439065.1 Microthrixaceae bacterium | reverse complement strand
CCCCATTTGAGCACGGCCCGCAGGATCGGGTTGCTCGAGACCTCGACGGCGGGTTGCGGCTGGGGGTTCGGCGAACCGATGGTCATGAGCGCTCCTTGGCGGGGGCCGGTGTGGTGAGTGAGGTGGGGTTGGGGGCTGGCGGCGGCTGTGCGCGCTTCGTCGACCGGGCGCGCGCGGGCGGCGTGACCGTGAGCACGAGGCAGGCGGCGATGCCGATCACCCCGTACACGATGCCGATGAGGTAGCTGGGGCGCACCCACTCGAGCCATGCCGGTGCGGGCATGAACATGAGCAGGAACGCGAACGCCACGATCGCTGTCCAGGCATAGAAGATGAGCACCGCGCTGCGACTCGAGTGCCCGAGGTCGAGCATGCGGTGGTGCAGGTGCTTGCGATCCGGCGAGAACGGCGACTTGCCCGCCGCCATGCGCCGCAGCACCGCCATCCCGAAATCGAGGAGTGGGAGTAGGACGACGGCGACAGGGAGCAGGATCGGAATGAACGCGCCGAGCAGCTGTGAGCGCCCCAGCACATCGGGGTCGAGAATCGCGGGGTCGAGCTGCCCGGTGACGGCAATCGCCGAGGTGGCCATCAGCAGGCCGAGCATCAGCGCACCGGCGTCCCCCATGAACAGCTTCGCGGGGTTCCAGTTCATCGGCAGGAAGCCCAGGCACACGCCGATCAGCACGGCGGCCAAGAGTGAGGCCAGGTTGAAGAACGTGCTGGAGCCGGTCTCGCGCACGAGCAGGTACGAGTAGACGAAGAACACGCCGTTGGCGATGAGGCAGACGCCCGCGACCAGGCCGTCCAGTCCGTCGATGAAGTTGACGGCATTCATCACCAGGACGATCGCGAAGATCGTCAGCGTGATGCTCGCCCAGGAGGAGCCGATCGTGAGGCCGCCGATCGGCAGCGAGAAGATCTGCACCCCGAACAGGGCGATGATGCCGGCCGAAAGAAACTGCATGCCGAGCTTGATCATCCAGTCGAGGTCCCACAGGTCGTCGACGACGCCGACGACCACGATGATCAGGGTCGCCCCCAGGATCGCGAGCACCGGGCCGGAATCGGCCCACACGATCTCGAAGAACGGATTGACGGCCGAGACGCCGAACGCGGCGAGCACGCCGAGAAACATCGCGATGCCGCCCAGGCGCGGCGTGGGGGTCTTGTGCACGTCGCGTTCGCGGATGCCGGGGTACAGCTTGAACTTCAGGCTCAGCTGCCACACCCCCCAGCTCAGGGCGAGCGTGACGAACGCCGTGAACAGGATGATGAACACGTACTGGGTCACGGCACCCCCCGGCAGATCACGAGTCTGCGATCTCGTGGGCGGGTGGATCGGGGTCGGGCGCCTCCGCTGCACCGGCCTCGCCCTCGTCCTCGAGCAGTTCGCCGAGCACGGCCCGCAACGCCGCCGTCGAGATCGCCCCCTCGCGCAGCACGCGCACCGGGCGGCGCGAGTCCTCGGGGCCGACCAGCCCCGTCGCATCGATGATCGTCGACGCGAGGCCGGTCACCGAGGGTCCGTCATCGAGGTAGACGGCGACGTGCTCGCCGAGCATCTCGTGCGCCCCCGCCGCAGTCAGCGCCGCGGGGGCGCCGGTGAGGTTCGCACTCGAGACCGCGAGCGGCCCCGTCTCGTGCAGCAGTTCGAGGGCATAGCGGTTTGCCGGCATGCGCACGGCGACCGTCCCGTGCGTCTCGCCGAGATCCCACACGAGGCTCGGCTGTGCCGGAAGCACGATCGTGAGCCCGCCTGGCCAGAACTTCCGCACGAGCCGCTCGACGGGCTCGGGAACCTCTTGCACGAGCGCGTGCAGCGTATCGACGCTGGCGACGAGCACCGGCGGCGGCGCCTGCCTCGTGCGGCCTTTCGCGGCGAGGAGGCCTGCAACGGCCTTCGGGCTGAACGCGTCGGCGGCGACGCCGTAGACCGTGTCGGTGGGGAGCACGACGAGCGCGCCGCGACCGATCGCCTGGCGCGCCTGCCTCATGCCGCCGAGGAGCTGGGCTTCGTCGCGGCAGTCGAAGATGGGGGTCATAACGCCCTCAATGATACGTGGGTGCGGGCTCGCGCCCGGCTCAGGGGCGCAGCGCGGTCGTGGCGCGGTCGCGCAGGGTCAGATCGGGGTGCGTGGCGCTCGCCCGCCA
Source organism: Microthrixaceae bacterium (assembly GCA_020439065.1). Classification (GTDB taxonomy): domain Bacteria; phylum Actinomycetota; class Actinomycetes; order Actinomycetales; family Microbacteriaceae; genus Microbacterium. The sequence continues at coordinate 4,659 of JAGQTK010000101.1, read as the reverse complement.
CCCGTCGGCGGCGAGGAGCTCGCGGATCGCGCGACCCTGCAGTTCGCCGTGCTCGATGATGAGCACGCCGCCGGGGCGAAGCAGCCGCAGGGCGACCCGACTGAGCACCCGCACGACGCCCAGGCCATCCGGGCCGCCATACAGCGCGACGGCGGGGTCGTAATCGCGCACCTCGGGGTCGCGCGGCACCGCATCGTCGGGCACGTACGGCGGGTTCGAGATCACCACGTCGACCGTGCCGGCGAGCTCCGCGAACGCGTCGGCGAGGTCGGCGAACACGAGCGTGGCGTTCGGTGCGGCCACCGCATCGAAGTTGCGGCGGGTCCAGGTGAACGCCTCCGGCGAGTTCTCGGCGGCGAAGATGCGCGCGTTGGGCACCTCTGTGGCCATGGCGAGGGCGATCGCACCGCTCCCGGTGCCAAGATCCACGCCGATCGGGGCCGGGGATGCCTCGGCCCGCAGCGCATCGATCGCGAACTGCACCACCCCCTCGGTCTCGGGTCGGGGCACGAACACGCCGGGGCCGACGTGCAGCAAGAGCTGTCGGAATGCCGCGGTGCCGGTGATGTGCTGCAACGGCTCGCGGGCCGCACGACGCTGCACGAGCGGCGCAAGGGCGGCAAGCTGTGCGGCGCTCAGGGCGGCGCCTGTGATCTCGGCCGCCTGCACGGCTCCGCGCCCGAGGTCGAGCACATGCCCCACGAGCCACTCCGCATCGATGCGCGCGTCGAGGATTCCAGCGGCCGCAAGCGTGTCGCTCACTCGCTCCAGCACCTCGCCGAGGGGTGCGGGGGCGGCGGGCAGGGGCGCGGGTTCAGGCGTGAGTGCAGACATGGGCGTCCACCCAGCCTACCCGTGACATCCGCGGGAATCCGGCCCAAAAAGTTCATTGGAATATCTGCGCCCGACACCTGTTGTCACAAAGGTTACCCCGCATTTTGCCTCACGTAGGCTGTGCCCACCCCACCACCCCGGCACTGAAAGGTCGACCCATGGCAGGCATCCACGCTGACATCACGTCCACATTCGGCAACACTCCCCTCGTCAAGCTCAACCGCGTCACCGGCGACGCGCAGGCGACGGTGCTTGCAAAGCTCGAGTACTTCAACCCCGCCTCCAGCGTGAAGGACCGCATCGGCATCGCGATCGTCGATGCCGCGGAGGCCGCCGGAGCGTTGCCTGCGGGCGGAACCATCGTTGAGGCGACCAGCGGCAACACTGGCATCGCCCTCGCGATGGTGGGCGCGGCCCGTGGCTACAACGTGGTGCTCGCGATGCCCTCGTCGATGTCGGTCGAGCGCCGCCTGCTGCTGAAGGCCTTCGGCGCGAAGCTGGTGCTGACCGACCCCGCCAAGGGCATGGCCGGCGCCGTCGCGGCCGCCGAAGAGCTGGTGGCGAACACCCCGGGCGCGATCCTGGCCCGCCAGTTCGAAAACGCCGCGAACCCCGCCATCCACCGCAAGACCAGCGGGGAGGAGATCCTGCGCGACACCGACGGCAAGGTCGACATCTTCGTGGCGGGCGTCGGCACCGGCGGCACCGTCACCGGCGTCGGTCAGGCGCTGAAGGAGCGCGTGCCGGGTGTGCAGATCGTCGCCGTGGAGCCGGTCGACTCCCCCGTGCTCAGCGAGGGCACGTCGGGCCCGCACAAGATCCAGGGCATCGGCGCGAACTTCGTTCCCGATGTGCTCGATCGCGATGTGATCGATGAGATCGTCACCGTGACCTTGGAGGATTCGCTGCGCACCGCGCGCGCCCTCGCAGCCACCGAGGGCCTGCTCGTGGGCATCTCGAGCGGCGCCGCGGTGAGCGTGGCCGTCGAGCTTGCCAAGCGCCCCGAGAACGCGGGCAAGACCATCGTGGTGGTCGTTCCCGACACCGGTGAGCGTTACCTCTCGACCGCACTGTTCGAGGACCTGCGCGAAGACTGAGGCACCGGGGGCCGTGGTGGCACGCGCCGCCACGGCCCCCGCGCGCGCCTCAGTACGCTGGAGCGAGCGCCCGTGCCCGGTGCACCTGCGACCGAATTGTGCCTGCCCCCTGTGCCTGACCCTGTGGAGTGCGAATGAACCTGTTTCGCCGAATGCGCGAAGACATCGCCGCCGCGCGGCGCCATGACCCGGCCGCGCGCAACAACCTCGAGGTGGCACTGCTGTATTCCGGCGTCCACGCCGTGTGGTCGCACCGCATCAACCATTGGCTGTGGCAGCGCCGCGCGTACTTCCTTGCCCGCCTGGGCTCGCAGCTCAACCGCTTCTTCACCGGGGTCGAGATTCACCCCGGCGCCGTGATCGGGCGACGCTGCTTCATCGATCACGGGATGGGCATCGTGATCGGCGAGACCGTCATCATCGGCGATGACGTACTGATCTACCACGGTGTCACGCTCGGGGGCCAGGTGCGCGTCGCCGGCCGCCGGCACCCCACCATCCACGACGGCGTCGCCGTCGGCGCGGGCGCCAAGGTGCTCGGCAGCATCACGATCGGCGCGAACAGCGCCGTGGGTGCCAACGCCGTCGTGACGAAGGACGCCCCGGCCGACTCGGTCCTCACGGGCGTCCCGGCGACGCTGCGTCGCCGCGCACACGATGAGGATGTGCGAGCCCTGCTCACCTCCCCCGAGTATTCGATCTAGAAACTCGTGCTGACCAAGCCTCGGCCCAGGCGATGACCGCCTCGGGGACGACCGCGGAGTGGGAGGCGACAGGACCCCCGCCGCAAATGTTTGACATGTGACAAACAAGGGGTCTACCGTGAGTCATATGCCTCACAGTGATCGCATGAGCCCGGCGGATCGGTCCGAGCACATCATCCGCGTCGCCGCCGAGCACTTCGCCCGGGACGGGATCGCGGGCGCTTCGATGCGTGAGATCGCGAACGATGTCGGGGTGACCCGGGCGCTCGTCTATCACTACTTCGCCGGCAAAGAGGCGCTCTTGAATGCCGTCTTGCGCCACGAGTCCGAGCTCCTCTTGGAGGCGACCAAACCCGACCCGACGCTCGGCGCCAGGGCGAACCTACGCCGCGCACTTCGCGGGTACCTCGAGTTCTTCGAGGCAAGCCGCGGCGGGGTCCGGGAGCTGTACACCCCCGCTTCGACGGTTCCGGCCGTGAGCGAGCTCGTCGAAGCGAACCATACCGTGCACGTGCAGCGACTCCTCGGATACACCGGGACGCAGGACACCCCACGGACGCGCCTGGCGCTCGGCGGCTGGCTCGCGTTCGTCGAGTACACCGCCCGCCAGTCGATTGACGCTGGAGCGGTGACGCGCGCCGACGTCATCGACCTCTGCATCTGCGCGCTCGAAGGCGCACTGGGCACCTCACTCACCGACCGTCACCCCAGCAACCAGAAGGAATCATCCGCATGAGAATCCTCACCCTCGGAGCCACAGGCAATGTCGGCTCACGCCTCACCGAGCGGGCGGCCAGCGCGGGACACCAGGTTGTCGCGTTCGTTCGCCGCCCTGACGCCGTTGCAACGCGAGAGGGCGTGCGCGTGGTCGCCGGGAGCGCGGAGGATACCGCCGCCCTCGAGCAGGCGCCAGGGGCGCCGATGCAGTGGTGGTTTCGATCACCGGCAGCATGAGCGATGGCTCCTTCATGCAGCAGCGCCTGCCCGGCATCATCGCCGCAACGAAGCAGGCCGGTGTGCGCCGCCTGATCCTCGTTTCTGTCTTCGGTGCCGGCGCCCCTCCGGCCAAGCCTCCGGATTCGCTCGCCTGATCTACAAGACGGCGCTTCGGAAGTTTCTGCGGGACAAGGACGCGGCCGATCAGATCCTGCAGCGCTCCGGCCTGGACTGGACGATCGTGTACCCGGTCAACCTCAAGGACGCCCCCGCGCTCCCACAGGGCGCTTCCACCAAGAGCCTCAGCGAAGTGGCGAGAGTGCCGGGTTTTCCGACCCTGCCGTTTGACAATGCCGCCGCCGCACTTCTGGACGTTGTCACGGACCCGGGTACGAGCGGCCAGCGACTGCTGATCACCACGCCGACGGGGTTCACACTCGCGACGTAAGCGTCCAGTATGTGCTCGTCTCGCCAGATTCTGGCAACCACCCGAGCCGGGCACCAACACGAGCCGTGTCGGACACGATCTCGAAGCTAGTGCTGCTCTCCGAGCGCCGCGAGGCGCTCCTCCTCGTCGGCCGCGATGCACGAGGCGATCACCGGGTCGAGGGCGCCATCCATCACCTGGTCGAGGTTGTAGGCCTTGTAGCCGGTGCGGTGGTCGGCGATGCGGTTCTCGGGGAAGTTGTACGTGCGGATGCGCTCCGAGCGATCCATCCCGCGAATCTGCGACTTGCGGGCCGCGGAGGACGCGGCATCCAGCTCTTCCTGCTGCCGGGCGAGGATGCGGGCGCGGAGCACGCGCATGCCGGCCTCGCGGTTCTGCAGCTGCGACTTCTCGTTCTGCATCGACACCACGATGCCCGTGGGCAGGTGGGTGATGCGCACGGCGGAGTCGGTCGTGTTCACCGACTGGCCGCCGGGGCCGGATGAGCGGTACACGTCGATCTTCAGATCGTTCGGCTGGATGACGACCTCTTCGGGCTCGTCGACCTCGGGGAACACGAGCACGCCGGTGGTGGAGGTGTGGATGCGCCCCTGCGACTCGGTGGCCGGCACGCGCTGCACGCGGTGCACGCCGCCCTCGT
>JAGQTK010000100.1 GCA_020439065.1 Microthrixaceae bacterium | reverse complement strand
CGATCTGATCCTCGTGATGGAGCACGGCGACATCGTCGAGAAGGGCACGCATGAGGAGCTCATCGCGCGCGAGGGTGCGTATTGGCGCCTGTACATCTCGCAGTTCGAGCAGGCGGCGAGCGATCTCGATGCGGAGGGCGTCTCGCACGAGGGCGCGATGGGCGATGGGGCGGCACTCGAGGCGCCGGGGGCCGCGGCGCCCGAGGCGCCCGACGGCGCTGCGGCCGACGCCGCGGAGCCCGGGCGCAACGCCGAGCAGGCGTCGGGGGAGACACCGACCCGCGGCGCTTAAGGGCCGGCGGCCTCGCTCAGCGCAGGCCCAGCAGTTCGAGCGGATGCGTGAGGCGCCACCACGGGCTCGGCCCGGTGATCTCGGCGGCGAGCTCGAGGGGCACCGCCGTCGAGTTCAGCGCACCGGCGACGCGCGCCTCGCCGACGGTGGCGCCGGCGTCGCGCTGCCCATCGATCTCGATCGAGCTCGTTGCGGTGCCGGTGCTGCCATTCCATCCGATGAGCATGGCGTCCTCCGCGAGCACCACATCGACCCGTTCGCCCCAGGCAGTGTGCACCTCGCCCGCGGGGGTGCCGGCTGCCAGCGCGGCGTACGGCTGCAGCTCGCGCTCGGCCGCATCGAACAGGGCCCGGGTCGCGGCGGCGCGGTCCTCGGAGGTGGGCTGGTCGAGCACCACCGCGTAGACCGTGACCGTGGTCTCGGCCACGCGCACCTGCTTGGCGGCAAGCAGATTGCGTCCGTTGAGAAAGCCGGTCTTCAGGCCGATGACACCGGGGTCGGCCAGCAGCTCGTTGGTGTTCTTGATCAAGCCGGCACCCGGCAGCTCGGCCGTGCGCTGGGCGACGATCTGGGCGATCACGGGGTGCGCCATCGCGAGCTCGCCCAGTTGCAGCAGGGCTTCGGGGGTGGCCGTATTGCCCTGGCCGATCCCCGAGGGATCGACGATCGTGATGTCGCGCACGCCGTGGCGCACGAGCCACTCGTTTGCGGCGCGCGCATAGACCTGCGACGAGGGGTAGAGCGTGCTGCTGAGGCGCTCGGCGTAGTTGCCGGCTGAGCCGAGCAGCAGGCCCTGCAGCAGCTGGTACTGGGTGAGGGTGCCGCCGACGGGCACGGGCAGCACCGACTCGCCGCTGCGGTTCAGCTGCCACATCCGCGCCTGATCCGCGGCGGTGAAGCGGTATTCGGGGCCCTGCTCGCCGAGTGCGAGCGGCTGCTCGTCGAGCACGACCAGCGCGGTGACGAGCTTGGCGATGCTCGCCATCGCGGTGCGATCGGCGGTGGATGCCGCATCCCCCGCCACGCCCGCAACCCCGACCGCCGCGCTGCCGAGCTCGGGCCAGACCGGGGTCAGCTCCGGCGCGGGGGCGACGGCGAGCTCGACCACCTCTGCCCCGGGCGGGAGCGCGTGCAGCGGCCACAGGAGCGTGCCGCCCACGTAGGTCACGAGCACCGCGGCGGTGAGGCCGAGCGGCACAAGCACGCCGGGCCGCCAGGGGCTGCGCCGGGGAGCGCGCGTGAGCAGGGTGTCGAACTCGTTGCCGAAGCTCGCCTCGACCGGGCCGGTACCCAGCTGCTCGGGCTGCACCCAGGAGAGCGCCCGGGCGGGGGCCTGCGTGACGGGCGCTGGGGAGGCGGGGGCTTGGGGAGGCACGGGCCTACGGTACCCGACGCGGCCGAGGCTATACTTGAGCCACACAACACGGGAGTCCGGTAGGCCGGGCTGAGAGGAAGCGACACACGCTTCGACCGTTGAACCTGATCTGGATCATGCCAGCGCAGGGAGATCATGATGCAAGCGTGCTTGATTCGATGGGCAGCCGTACCGCGGCGCCGTCGCACAGGGTGCGTCTTGTGCGCGTTCCCTACCGCTGGTCGCACACAAGGAGCGAAAATCTCATGAGTACGACCACACCCACCCCCACCCCGGCCAGCGCCGGCGCGTCGGCCGTCCGGACGAAGCCGGTCTGGCGCTGGCGCGTCGTCGACATCGTGGTGGCGAGCGTCATCGGCGTCGCCGCCGGCCTGATCTTCATGGCCTGGGGCGTTGGATACCTCGGCCCGAAAGCCCTTCTCGAGCCGCTGCTGCCCGGCATGCAGGGGCTGCTCGATGGTCCGTGGCTGTTCGCCGGCGTGCTCGGTGCACTGATCATCCGCAAGCCGGGCGCCGCCATCTACACCGAGCTGCTCGCGGCCGTCGTCTCGGCGCTCGTGGGCAACCAGTGGGGCGGGCTCCTCACCATCGAGGCGGGCCTCGTGCAGGGCCTCGGCGCCGAGGTCATCTTCCTGCTGTTCTTCTACAAGCGCTGGAGCCTGCCCGTTGCCGTGCTCGCGGGCGCCGGCGCCGGGATCTTCGGGGCGCTGAACAACATGGTGTTCTGGTACGCGGGCTCCGATGCGGCATTCACGATCGTCTACCTCGCGAGCTCGATACTCTCGGGTGCCGTGATCGCCGGTGCGCTCTCGTGGGTGCTCGCCCGCGGCCTCGCCGCCACCGGCGCGCTGAACCGTTTCGCTTCCGGTCGCACCGTGGAACGGATCTGAGCCGTGGCGGCCATTGGCGCTGAGCGACGGTGAACACCGCAGGCACGCGCCCCGCCCGCATCGATGCGCGGGGCTGGGGGTGGCGACACGCGGGGCGCGCGGCCTGGGCGGTCGCCGGCCTCGAGCTGCGCATCGATGCGGGCGAGCGCGTGCTGCTGCTCGGCGCATCAGGCTCGGGCAAATCGACGTTGCTGCACGGCCTCGCCGGCGTGCTCGGCGGCGACGAGGAGGGTGAGGCCGCGGGCGAGCTGCTCGTCGATGGCGCGCCCGCAGCCGCCGCTCGCGGCCGCGCCGGCCTCGTGCTGCAGGACCCGGACTCACAGGTGATCCTCGCGCGCGTGGGCGACGACGTCGCGTTCGGCTGCGAGAACCTGGGCGTGCCCCGCGAGCAGATCTGGCCGCGCGTGCACGATGCGCTCGACGCCGTCGGCCTCGACGTCGCGCTCGACCGGCCCACCAAGGCGCTCTCGGGCGGGCAGAAGCAGCGCCTTGCCCTCGCGGGTGCCGTCGCCATGCGCCCGGGCCTGCTGCTGCTCGACGAGCCGACAGCCAACCTCGACCCGCGCGGGGTGGGGGAGGTCGTCGGTGCCGTCGGGCGCGTGCTTGATGCGACCGGCGCCACGCTCGTCGTCGTCGAGCACCGCGTCGATGCGTGGTTGCCGCTCGTGAACCGGGTCATCGTGCTCGGCGCGGGCGAGGCGGGCACCACGGTCGTGGCCGACGGCTCGCCGCAGGCCGTCCTGGGCGGCACGGGCGCGACGTTGGCGGCAGCCGGCGTGTGGGTGCCGGGGTTCGGGCCGCGGCATCCGTCGCCGCCCACCACTGCCGAGGGCGAGACGCTGCTGGATGCGACGGGCCTCGCGATCTCGCGGGTGCATCGGCCGCGCAAGGCGAGCGACGCGGCGTTCGCACCCAATGTCGTCGCGCGTGAGATCGCACTCGACGTGCGGGCGGGCTCCGCGCTCGCGGTGACGGGGCCGAACGGGGCCGGAAAATCGACGCTCGGGCTCACGATCGCAGGGCTGATCGCCCCCGTCGCGGGGCGAGTGCGCGCCGCGCCGATCCTGGCGGGCGAGCTCGGCCCCGACCCGATGCGCTGGAGATCGCGCGAGCTGCTGACCCGCATCGGCACCGTCTTTCAAGACCCGGAGCACCAGCTGCTCTCGGCGACCGTCCGCGGTGAGCTGGAGGTGGGTCCGCGGGCGCTGGGGCTTGGGCAGGCTGAGATGGACGCCCGGATCGAGCCGCTGCTCGAGCGGCTGCGCCTGGACCGGCTCGCCCGGGCGAACCCGTACACGCTCTCGGGCGGCGAGAAGCGCCGGCTCACGGTGGCGGCGGCGCTCGCGACCGCGCCGCGGATGCTCGTGCTCGACGAACCCACCTTCGGGCAGGACGCCCGCACCTGGGCGGAGCTCGTGGCGCTGCTCGCCGAGCTGCGCGACGAGGGCACCGGCATCGTCGTGGTCACGCACGACGACGATGTCGTGCGTGCGCTGCACGCGAAGCGGTACGCGCTGGAGGTGCAGCGATGAGCGAATCCGCCGCACCGTTTGCCGCAGAGCGCACCACCGACGCGCGGCACGGCTGGCTCGCCGGCGTGAATCCGGTGGCAAAGCTTGCTGCCAGCGCCGTGATCGCCCTGCCGCTCGTGTTCACGCTCGACATCGTCTCGGCTGCGGTGGCCGTGGTGCTCGAGTGCGTGCTGTTCCTGTTCGCCGGCCTCTCGTGGCGCACGTTCTGGATCCGCACCGCGCCGGTGTGGATCGCCGCACCACTGACGGGCGTCACCATCGCCCTGTACGGCCGCAGCTCCGGCACCGTCGTGTTCGAGTGGTTCATCATGCGGGTGTCGGAGGGATCCCTCGAGCTCGCGCTGGCCACCTTCCTCCGCGTGCTCGCGATCGCGCTGCCGTCCGTGGTGTTGTTTGTCACGGTCGACCCCACCGACCTCGCCGACGGCCTCGCCCAGGTGTGGCGCCTGCCCGCCCGTTTCGTGATGGGTGCGCTCGCCGGCCTGCGTATGGTCGGGCTGTTCATCGACGATTGGCGCGCGCTCGAGCTGGCCCGCCGTGCCCGCGGCGTCGCCGACGCCGGTCGCCTGCGCCGGTTCTTCGGCATGGCCTTCGCACTGCTCGTGCTCTCGATCCGTCGCGGCTCTAAGCTCGCCACCGCGATGGAGGCCCGCGGCTTCGGGGCAGACACCCCCCGCACCTTCGCCCGCGAATCCCGCTTCAGCGCGAGCGGGTGGATACTGGTCGCCATCGCCGCTGCCGTCTCGATCATCGCGGTCGCAGCCGCCGTCGCGACGGGCGCGTTCAACTTCATCCTCGGGCCGCAGGACTAGCCGCCCGACTCACGTCTGGTTCCACAGCTCCCGGTAGTACGCCATCCGCTCGCGATCGGGTGCGACGCCGTATGCCGCGACGAGCGTGTCCTCCCAGCCGGGCCCGTAGTTCCATTCGGTGCTCATGGCGGCCACGGCGATATCGGCCCAACGATCCGCGGTGCCGAGCGCCCCGAGGTCGACGTGGCCGCTCGGGTGGCCATCGTCGCCGATGAGCGTGTTCGGGCAGCACGCATCGCCGTGGCAGACGACGAGCCGATCGATTGGCGGGGGCGTGCGCAGGTGATCGGGCACGCGGATGCCGCGAGCCGCCGCATTCGCGATGCGCGCCTGCACCCAACACTCGAACGGGCACTCGGCCACCGGCAGCGCATCGTGGAAGGCGCGCAGCCCCGCGCCCACCGCACGCACGGCCAGCTCGGGTGCGGCGATCCAACGCGGCGCGACCGCGCTCTCGCCGGGAAGCGCCGCGGTCACGAGCCACTCGTGGCTGTGGTCGGCGCCGTGTGCGAGCACGCGCGGCACCACGAGGTATCCACCCGCCCACGCGAGGCGGGCGGCCTCGCCGGCCATCGTCGTCTCGCCGTGTCGCGGCCCCCACTTGATGTAGCGGGCGTCGTCGGTGCCAAAGGTCACGCCGCCGATGCCGTTCACCCACACCGGCGTCACCCGCGCGGCACCGGCGAGCGCGGCGACCCTGGCCGGGACCGGGGCATCGGGCGGGGGAATGCTCACCCCCACAGTCTGCCTCCGCGCCACTCAGTGCAGCGCGCGCTCCAGCGCGGCCTGCAACAGCGGCGCGTGGTTCTGCTCGGTGTTGTGCACGCTGAACATCAGGGTGACGACCGGCTCGTTCGCGATCTGCCGCGCCAGCTCCACGACGGCGGGGTTCTCCTGCAGCTCCGCCTGGTAATCGGTGACGAACTGCTCCCAGCTCTCGCCGCCGCCGTGAAATCTCTTGCGCAGCTCCGTGCTCGGGGCAGCCTCTTTCGCCCAGATGTCAACGGCGGCCCGCTCCTTCGTGAGCCCCCGCGGCCAGAGGCGGTCCACCAGCACGCGGACGCCGTCGTCCTGTGCGGCCGGTTCATAGACGCGCTTGATCCTGAATTGCACCATGCTCTCATCGTGGCACGCGTGCCGCGCGGGGTCGAGGGCGGCGCCACGGCGGCAGCGGGCGCGGGCACGGCGCGGCCGGGGCGAAAAGCTCCGGACGCGGTGGTGGTCGGGGCATATGCTGGGCGCTGAGGGACCCGTGACGGCCGCGTCGTGGTCCCCGGTCCATCGCCACACGCGATGACCGCAACGACCATGACTTCAAAGGAGAAGCGCATGCACCTCGAAGGATCCAGCGCCATCGTGACCGGCGGCGCCAGCGGGCTCGGCCTCGCGACGGCGCGTCGCCTCGCCGCGGAGGGCGCGATCGTCACGATCATCGACCTGCCCACCTCGCGCGGCGACGAGGTTGCGGCCGAGCTCGGCGGCGTGTTCTCTCCGGCAGATGTCACGAGCACCGAGCAGATCGCCGCGGCGGTGGCGCAGGCATCCGCGCTCGGTCCGCTGCGCGTGGTGGTCAACTGCGCGGGCATCGGCACGTCGAACAAGGTGCTCGACCGCAGCAGCCAGCCCCTCCCGCTCGAGCCGTTCGAGCGGGTGCTGCGGGTCAACCTGTTCGGCACCTACAACGTGCTCAGCCAGGCGGCTGCGGCGATGGCCGCGACCGATCCGGACCGCGAGAGCGGTGACCGCGGGGTCATTGTGAACACGGCGTCGGTCGCCGCGTTTGACGGACAGATCGGCCAGCCCGCCTACTCGGCCTCGAAGGGCGGCGTGCACGCGATGACGCTGCCGATCGCGCGTGAGTTGGCCCGGTACGGCATCCGGGTGGTCACCATTGCGCCGGGCATCATGGAGACGCCGATGGTCGCGGGGATGTCTGAGCCGCTGCGCGAGAGCCTCGGCAGCCAGGTGCCCTTCCCGAAGCGGCTCGGCCGCCCCGATGAGTACGCCGCGCTCGCGATGCACAT